>JAHLFN010000054.1 GCA_018883725.1 Candidatus Fusobacterium pullicola
TAATATTAAGAATACTAATTTAAATATAATAACTACTACTAAGTTAGATAATCTAAATAAGATAGACCAAGAAGTTGAAGCTAGTAAAAAAACTAGTAGTAGTTCTCTTTTGAAAACTCTTGATAAAGATATTATCCCTCAAATCAAATCTGCTTTACAAAACCATGGGTTAAGTATTCCTACTTGTAAAAATATCATGACTTTGGTTGAACAAGGCAGTATTGACCTAGCAAGAATAAAACTTGTCTTAATGACTGCCAAACTGAAAAAATGGGACGACGGAGCTGTATATCAAGCTTTAAGAGACAACTGGGAGATTAAATCAGATGTTGCTCCTACTACAGTTGCTCCTGAAGAGATGGAAGCTAAAATCAAATGGCTGAAATATTTTGGTGGGATTTATTCCGATAAAGAATTAAGAGCGGAATTTGAAAAATTAATTACTCCTATTCCTTTAGAAACTCTGAACAAAAATAAAAGCAAGTTGGCAAAAATGACTATCTTTGAATTTAGAAGTTGCTTAACTAATCTGAAAGGAGCATAAAAATGGCAATTAAAATATCTGTTGAAAATTATAAACAAATAACTCAACTTTGTGAAGAATTAAAAATTGATGTCAATAAATATAATTCCATTAAGGCAGAATTAGCTGGTAAATTAATACTTGATCTTGTAAAGCTTAAAATGTTTCATTCAGGGGATTTAGCTGCAGGAAGGATCTTAGCCCCTATTCCTCAAGATTACATGGAAGGGGGTAAATATGACTGTAGATAATAAAAAAATTGAAAAATTTTTATTTAATATTCAATTTAATAAAAGCTTCTTACTTGAAGCAAACGAATGGGAAAATAAATTTTTATTCAATATTTGTGAAAGTCATGGTATTACTAAAAAAGAATTAGCCTTGTTTATTTATGATTATAGACAATCTAACTCTAAGAAAATAACAAAAAGAAAAATAACTGGAAGAGTTTTAGATACTAAAACAGGAATAATTTATAAAAATGTCTTAGATTACTCTAAAAAAACTGGTATAAGCAAAAATAAAGCTTATGCAAATGTTCAAAAAAATACTAAAAGATTTAAATTGCTGGAGGTAAACGAATGAATAAAGTGGTACTAATAAAAGCCAATAAGGGAGGAGTAGGCAAGAGTTGGATAACTCTTCAATTGGCTCACAAAATGGTAATAGATGGAAAAAAGGTTATTATTATAACCTCAGATTCTCAAAATAACATATTAGATTTTAGTGGGAATGCTAGTCTTACTCCACTTGGGTTAGATGAATGGCTTAAAGGGGAGAATGGTGGCTTCACCGAACTAAGAAAAAATCTTTACTACATTCCATTTAACTCTACAATGTTAGAAGAAGAGTTGGAAGTAAAGTTTGAGAGCTTTATGAATGTTTTAAAATCAGAATTTGATTACATATTCATTGACTCTACTCCAGTTTTAAATTTAGATAAAAAATTTATTGAGTTGGCTGATGAGGTAGTTATCCCAACATTCCTCGACAATGTAACGATTGGGTCTATTGCTACTCTTATGGAGCAGATAGAGCCAAAAAATAAAGTCAAAGCTATAATTCCTAATAGGGCTGGAAGAAATAAAATTGAGAAAGAATATTATGAAAATTTAAAAGATACTGTTTCTCAAAATATTTTACTAACTGTACCTATCAGACAAAGTACCTTTATTTCTAAAGCTATTGATGATGGAAAAACTATATGGGAATACAGAGCAAAAAAGGCTAGAACTCTCCAAAAATTATTTTTACAAATTCTGGAGGTGTTGTAATGAGTAATAAAATGGCTGTATTTAATAAACTAAAAGCTACAATGCAAGAACTAGAATGGCATTCAACTTTTGATTTCGAGAGTTACGAAATCAATGCAGAAGATAAAGCCTTTATTGAGAAAAAAGAAGAACTTATCTCAAATAGTTTTAAAAAATACAGTTCTTCAAAATATGATATCTGTGTAGCTCTTATGGAAGTAAAAGTCAGACTTCAAAAGAGCGGAGAAGGTAGCTTTATGGCTTGGTATACTCACTTAGGATTTACAAAAGATAAAGTAAGTGAGCTCCTAAAAACTTATGAGTTGTACATCCAAGCCCCACACATGAAAGATTATATCAGCTCTCTCTCTGGAGTAGCTGTTAGATTACTTACTCATAAAGATGTTTCTCCTCTATTAGCACTAGATATAATGGAAAAAGGTGTAAAAAATATGGAAGATATAAAAGAGATAATTGAACTAGCTCTCTCTCCAGTAGAGAAAAAAGCTATTGAATATAAAAGCAGTATCTCTAAAAAATCTTTAGGAGCTATCAAAAGTATTGAAAAGCAGATTAAAAAATCATCTTCTCCTACTGAACTAAATTCAGCTAAAAAAGAAATTGAAGCTATGAAAAAATTATTATCTGACATGGAAGAAGATATACTTATTAGAGAGAAAGAATATGAAAATAAAAATAATTTGAAATTACCTACTTCTCCAGCTCCTATGATTGAAGTTCCTACTGTTGAAGAATTTAATAATGCTTCAGCATTTATTGATGAAAAAGGACATATATATTTTGTCCGTGGTGGAATAGGGAATAGTGAATTTAAAGTTTATTTTGCTAAAACCTTATCAGATTATAAAAATGATTTTAGAGTTCATGGGGTAAAATCTCCTTTACTTCCTTATAGAAAAACAAGAGGAGAGGCTTATGCTGATTTAATTTCTTATGCTAGAAATAAAAAAATGAAGCCTCTTAAGGAGGATAACTAGTATGATAGCAAGATTAAAAAAATTTTTAGGATATAAAATAAAATTTTATGGGAGATTTTAGAGGGAAGTTCCCTCTCCTCTCCCTTGGAGGAAGAAATGAAAAATAAACTAGAAAAATTAAGAAAACTTAGAAGTCTTGCAGAAGATACTAGCACTACTCTTTTTGAAAGAGAACTAGCTCATCAAAAATACGTTGAGTATAAAAATAAATATAGTCTAGATGATACTGAAATCGAAAGAGATTTTGTTTTTATAAAAGTATCTGACCAGCACGAATTAAAATTATTATATGCTATTGTAGATAGCTTTAATATAGAAATGTATCAATTAAAAAAACATTCTAAATTAAAAGTATATTTTTATGCAACTAAATCAGAATACCTTGCTATAAAAGATGAGTATGACTGGCATCGTTCAAAATTAATTCATATTTTAGAAGGGACTACTATTAAATATTTGCATTCTCAAGTCATAGTCCCAGTTGAAAATAAAAATTCTAATATAAAATATAATGAAGAATTTTTGAAAGCTTATCACGGAAATTCCTGGCTAGATAAAGAAAGGTATAAAAATAAATTAAAGCTTGAGAACTAATCTACTTTATTTTATGGGGGGAAATAGAAATGAATGAAAAATATTCAATCCTTTTACTTCACAAAGGATTCAGAGGTATAAAAAAACATGTATCAAAAGAATTAAAAGATACTTACGATTTAATTCGTAGCATGAAATATCGAATTACCGATTTAAAAAAATTGAGTGTAGTAGAAGTTATCTTTATTCGTCAACGTTGCTATGAACTTAAAGTAGGGAGTTTCGATGAACTCTTAAAAACTTTGGAAATAGATGTAACTTATGATGAAAGGGGAATTAAAAGGGGGATAAAAAATAATGTATAAAATTCAATTTTCTTGCAACAATTGTTACTATTGTGAAGAAATAGGAAATCTTAAGTTATGCAATAATAAAAACTCTACTAAATATAATAAAGAAATTGATGTGGCTGGAATATGCAGCCACTTTAAAAAAGGGATCTATTGGGAGGAAGTGGAGGAATAATGAAAGCATTTAACAGTAGAAATACGCCAAAAGAACATTATTTATTTAGAAAAAAAGGTGGAAAGTTATCTTTAACCAAAGTAACAGAATATAAAAATTATTTTGGAGAAAAAGCAAAAGAAACACATACCCAAATTTTTAAAATTTTTAGAAAAGATAAAAAAATTTATCTTCAATGTCCTTGTTATAGAAAAATACAATATGCTGGAGAATTATCAAAATTTATAAAAAATTCAAAAGGAACAAGTATTACAGAAACGATTGATACCTTTAAAAGATTAGTTGAATTTCGTAAATATAATGTTGATGTTTCTAAAATTGAAAGAAAATATTTTGTAAGTAGAGATATATTTGAAATTGAAGAAATATTACTAAAAAAAGGAATATTGAAGAAGAAATAATGGGTTACTGGAGATGTAAAAAGTGTGGGGGAGTTATCCGCTTACATAAGATAATTTTTAAACATGAAATAAAAGGAGAGAGAAATGGAAAATAGCAAAAAAATATTAGAACTTATAATTATGAAACCCTCTGATGAAGAAATTCATTTTGGTATTAATACTGATGTTCCTCTTACACAAGAAGAATGTAATGAAATTATAAAAATATATAGTAGAGCTTTTGCTAGAAAGTACGACTTGGAAAAAGAAAAGATAGAAAAAATAGAAGACATGAACCCACATAAATTTATAGAAATTAAACACGCTAATTAGAAGGGGAAAAATGGAGGTAAAAGATAATGAGAGATATACAATTTAGAGGATTTGATTTAGATACAAAAAGTTGGCATTATGGCTATTATATAAAACATATTGATTCTACTCCTTGTGTATTTAATTCTGAAGAAGAAGCTAAAAAATGGCATGAGGAACATACAAAGCATATTATTTCTTTCGATGGTTTTTCAGACTGGTGGATGCCTAGAGATGTTAAAGGGTGCTATGTAGATCCAAAATCATTGGGACAAGATAGTGGTTGGATAGATAAAAATTCCAAAACGATTTATGAAGGTGACATTCTAAAAATAGAAACAGAAGATGGAAAAACTGCTGTAGTCATTTGTAAATATGGAAAAATAAAAAGAAGGTTATTACCAGAGTTAGACTTAGAAGTTAATTTAGAGGAGTTATTGGATTTAATTTTTGAAGCTCCTGTTATAGAGATAAATGGATTTTATTTCGAAAGAGAAGATGGAACTAATACTTATCCAATAGTGTGCAATCATCTTGGTAAACATGATTGTCTTTCTATGGAAATTATTGGAAATGTTTATGAAAATAAAGATTTAGTAAAAGAGTTTTTTAAGGTTGATTAAATGAGAATTTTAAAACTAGCAGTTAAAAAAAAGTATTTTAATGAAATAAAACAAGGTACTAAAACCGAAGAATATCGGCTAGTAAAAAAGTACTGGGGAAAAAGGCTCCTAAAAGAATATGACGAAGTTCATATTACCCTAGGATATCCAAAAAAGATGAAAAAGAAAAAATTTTAAAATTTAAATGGGCTAGTTATGAAGTAAAAACTATTCAACATGATGAATTTGGAGCTGCTCCTGTTAGAGTTTATGCTATCAAACTTGAAGAAAGAATTTATAATTAAATTAAAAAAAGAACATTGGAAATTGAAAAAAAGTTAAGAAATAACTTGTAATTAAAGGAATAGTAAGGTATTATACACACAACCTAAGAAATACAAGGCTAGAGAGCCAACAAGGAGGACATTATGGAATTTATAACTAAATTAAAATTAGAGGATAAGGTTGTGGTAACAGACCCTTGCTATTGCTATGAACCAAATCAAAGAGGAATAGTACTTTTAGAGAATGTTCAAGCTGGAGATTATAAATGTTATGTTATTTATAATAAAGAAAAAAGAGTAAAAGAAGCAATAATTTTACACGAAAGCTTATCTGCTTGGCATCAAGAAGATTACTTATGGTTGCAAGATGGATTTATCTGTGTTGATGCCGCTATAGCTGGAGTGATCAATTATAGCTTACATGAAGAGATGAGAAGATGCAAGAATAGAAATGAGAAAAAATGGGAAGATAAATATTATAAAGAAATATGTGAGTTATTTTCAAAAGATACTGATACAATTACTTTTAGAGAAAATTCTTTCATCACTAGTACTGGATGGGGTGATGGAAGATATGAAGTTTATGTTACTAAGAAAGAAAAAAATAAAATCCTCGGAATAAAAATAATCTATGATGAAGATGAAGAGGAAATCGAAGAGGATTGGGAAGATGAAGAAGAATATTAAAAGTTATTTGAAGAGAGAAATTATTCTCTCTTCTTTTAATACAGGAGGTAATTTATGGGAACTATTATCAGAAAAGAAAATATAACTAATGAAGAAAAAAACACAATCTTAAGACTATTATTACAAACAGCTAAAGAAGAATTAAGTGTCGAATAATCACATATCCTCTACTAAAATTTCAGCAATTTATTGTAGAGAAAGTACTGAAAAACAAAATATACAAAGTCTTATAGATATGTGTAAAAAGGCTGCTAAAAAAATAAACCTTCAGAATATAAAGGTTTATTATGATGTAGCCTCTGGGTACAATAAAGATAGAGAGCAATATAACAAATTAAAAGAAGATATTCAAAATAATTTAGTGGATACTTTAGTGTTATATGAAAGTTCCAGGCTTACAAGAGATGAATTAGAGCATCATATATTTTATGGATTGTTGAGAGTCCATAATGTTAAAGTTTATACTGTCACACATGGTTGGCTAGACTTACATGATGCTGATGATACTTTTCTAACTAATCTTTTAAATTTATTAGATGCTAGAGAGGGAAGAAAAACAGCTAAAAGAAGTAAGGACAGAATGACTGAATTAGCAGAGCAAGGGAGATGGACTGGAGGACCAGCTCCCTTAGGATATAAATTGGTTAATAAAGAACTAGTAATAGTTCCAGAAGATGCCGAAAAAGTTAAGACTATTTTCAAGCTTTTTTTAGATGGTAAAACTAGACAATCAATAGCTTCTTTATTTGGTTATGAAGTCAAAAAAGTTAGAAGGCTATTAGAAAATCCTATCTACATTGGAAAATTAAAATACCATTCTGTTGAAATAGTTAATAAGAAAAAAATTCATCATAAAGATTATAAACTTTTAAATGGAATCCATGAGTCTATTATAGATGAAAATACTTTTTCCTTGGTACAAGGTAAATTAAAAAATATTAAAGTTGAAAGAAATACAGACACATATATTTTTAAAGATTTATTAAAATGTACTTGTGGAAGAAAAATGTATAGAGTTATAAAAAAGTACAAATACTTAAAAAAAACAACTAATAAATTTTCTATAAAAAATGAAAATCTTTACTACTGTAGAACTTCTGATAAATATAAGAGTGTAGGTTGTGGAGCAATCGGAATCCATGAAGATGAATTATTTGAAGAAGTAATGGCTTCTTTAAAAAATATTATTTTGTCTTTAGAAGTAGAGAATATTGATAATCAATTTGATGACTATCAATCTCAATTATCTCTTTATAAAAAGGAGTTGACTTCACTCTCTGGAAAAGAAGAACTTTTAACTAGGCAGTTGTTAAACTCTCTTATATCTGAAGAAGTTTTTGAAAAATTAATGAAAGAGTTAAAAGAAAAAAAAGAGTTTTTAGAGGAAAGAATTAAAAATTTAACTACATTAATTACTAATAAAAAGAATACTAATAAAAATTCAGAGATATTAAAAAAATATTTTTTGAAATTAGAAAAAGAAAAAGCTCCAGAAAAAATAAACAACTTTTTAAGACTTATAATAGATGAAATTGAGATGGTAAATGATTATAGATTCTACATCCATTTAAAATTTTAAGGAGTGGCTATGTTAATTATAAAAGAGAAGATTTTAGAAAAATACTCAACTTCAGAGTTAAAAGCTATCTTTGAAGATTGGTTTTTATATTTTAAAAGAAGTGATTTTAAAGGAGAACTATATAATATAGCCTATTATTTGAATATTGAAGATTTAGAATATTCTCTTGAAGAATTTAAAATAGATTACCCAAAGTTAGCAAATAATAAGGAAGTGGCAACTATTTTTAAATTATATAAAAGTGGGATGTCACTTCAACATTGGGGAGAAAAATTTGATAAAGATACTAACCATTTAAAAAAACAATTGAAAAATGGCTATATCTATAATTCGACATCTATTCCTAAAGAGTTTTTTAAGTATGTAGATATGAATATTGATATTTCAGAGTTTAGGATAGAATTGTACAAAAATCACATAGAACTTTATGGAGAGAAAGAAAAACTTGAGACTTTTAGAAGAAGATATTCTTTAAAAGAAAGAGTATATTTTGAAAAATATAAAAACTCTTATCATTTAGCTTTCAAAGGTTTTTTAGCTGGATATATTACCTATATAAAAAGAGAGGACAATTGATTTATCCTCTCTTTTCTTTATTTTTCCTCGTTTGTGTTTTCAGGGATTTGTTTGCAGAACAGACCAATTCCATCTCCAAAAGGTAAAAGTACAAACTCTCCTCCATCTCTAGAATATAGATACTCTATAAACTCATTTAATCTTCTAACTATAGTTTTAAATCTTTTTGGATACTCTTTATATAGATAACCTCTAAACATAATATTATCTATAAATATTATTCCATTTTTATTTAATAGTTTATATGAGTCTTCAAAAAACTCTAAATAATGTCCTTTAGATGCATCAATAAAAACAAAATCAAAGTTTTCATCAATCTTCTTTATCTCTTCTACAGCATCTCCCTTCATTGAAACAATATTTTTTAGTCCTGACTTTTTGAAGTTTTCTTGAGCTAAATTATATCTCTCTTCATCAATCTCTATTGTATATAACTTTCCATTATTCTTTTCTATCTCTTTTGCCATAAGTATTCCAGAATATCCTATTGCAGTTCCTACCTCTAGTACATTTTTTATATTATTACTTCTCACTATAAACTTTAAATACTCTGCTACCTCTTTTGTTACTATTGGAACATTATGCTCCTCAGCATATTTCTCCATCTCTAGTACTAACTCATCATTTTCTCTTATCTTACTTATAATATACTCATTTGCTTCTCTTAACTCTTCTAACATAAATTTCCTCTTTCAAATATTATTTTTACTCTTTTAAATTACTTTTTTGATAACTTAACTATATAGAATCCATCTAAGATATCCTCTTTATAGTCTACAGTAAAGCCATCTACACTATCATATGTTCCATTGACATTCTCTGGAATATAGAGTTGAACTGTCTTAAATTCTGGATACTTCTCCAAAAATCTTTTTATATTTTCTCCATTTTCCTCTTTTAAAATAGTACAAGTACTATACACCAATTCTCCTCCATCTTTTAAAACTTGTGAGGCTGACTCTAATATTTCAAACTGAAGTTTTGCAAGTTCTTGCACATTTTCAACATCTTTATTGTATATAGCTTCTGGTTTCTTTCTTAGAACTCCATACCCACTACATGGTGCATCAACTAATATCTTATCAAATTTTTTACCTTGCTCTTTTAATTTTCTAGCATCCATTTTAACTGGTTTTACAATAGTTACTCCACACTTATGACAATTTTCCTCTATTAATTTTAATTTATGAGGATATATATCTAGTGCTAATAGCTCCCCTGTGTTATTCATTAACTCTCCTAAAACAGCAGTTTTTCCACCTGGAGCACTACAAGTATCTAAGACTGATTCATTAGATTTAGGATTTAAATTTCTAGATGAAAGATATGATGAAGCATCTTGAACTATTATCTTTCCCTCTTTAAACTCATCACTATAAAGTAAAACTCCAGAGTCTACATAATAGACTGTATCAACTTTTTTTATAATCTCTATTCCCTTTTCCTGTAATAATTTTTCAAATTCTAAATTGCTATATTTTAAAGTATTTACTCTAAAACTTATATACGGTATCTTTTTTAAAGAAGTTAAATATAGTTCTCCCTCTTCTATTCCATACTCCGATATAATCTTATCATAAAACCATTTTGGATAAGATAAATTTATATAGTTTTTACCTTGCTCTTTTAACTCTTTTACATCCTCTTGCCACTCTCTTTGATAGCTTCTAAGTACACCATTGATAAACTTTCCTACTGGAACACTAAATTTTTTCTTAGCTAACTCTGTAGCCTCCCAGATAACTCCCTTATCATCACTTTTCATAAAACTCATTTGATACATAGAGATTCTAAGTATATTTCTTATCCAATCTTTCTTTATCGTTGTAGTTCTCTTATCTATTTCATAATCTAGAAAAATTTTATTTCTAATTACCCCATAGAAAAGCTCTGTTATAAAGCCTCTTTCCTTTTTAGTAAGGGGATTTTCTTTAAAGTACTCATTCAGAGCTATATTTGAATATTTACCATTTTCTACTTCTTTTATTAGGCTAATAACTCTAGCTTTTATATTCATTTTTTCCCTCCTGATTTTTTCATTCACATACATTATACAACATTTATAAACTAATTTGTAGTATAATGAATTTTTATTTGCCTTTTTTCAATTAAAATGGTAATCTATATAGAGAAAGATTTTTATTACGTGGAGGTTTTTATATGGAGGTTCCGTTGGAAGATATTTATCATTTATTAGAGACTAATCAGCTTAACAAGGTGAGAGAGCTACTGGTAGACCTGCAACCAGTTGATATTGCAGAGTTTTTTGAAGAGATGAGTAAGGAGCAAAGTCTAAAGCTTTTTAGAATTTTACCTAAAAGTTTATCAGCAGATATTTTTTCTTATCTTTCATCAGATAAGCAACAGGAAATTATTGAAAACATAACAGATGAAGAGATTCGTAATATAGTTAATGATATGTTTATCGATGATACTGTAGATTTTATTGAAGAGATGCCAGCTAATATTGTAGATAAAATTCTACAAAATACATCTTCAGATATTAGAAATTTAATTAACCAATTTTTAAGATATCCTGAAAATAGTGCTGGTAGTGTTATGACTGTAGAGTATGTTTCTCTAAAAAGTGATATGAATATTGGACAAGCACTACACTCTATTAAGAGATTTGGAATTGATAATGAGACTATTGATATCTGTTATATAATAGATAATCAAAGAAAACTTGTGGGATATATATCTCTAAAAAAATTAATTTTCTTAGATGATGATGTTCCTCTTGTCGATGCAATGGAGACAAATTTTGTTACTTGTCATACTACAGATGACCAAGAGAATATCGCTTCTGATTTTAGAAAATATGACTTAACATCTATGCCAGTTGTAGATAACGAGGATAGACTTGTTGGTATTATCACTATAGATGATGTAGTTGATGTTATTGACCAAGAAAACACTGAAGATATGCAAATGATGGCTGCAATGTCACCTTCTAATGAAGAGTATCTTAAAGAGTCTGTATTTTCATTAGTTAAACAGAGAATTGGTTGGCTTCTCATTCTTATGATTTTAGCAACATTTACTGGAATAATTATTAGAACTTATGAAGGAGTGTTACAATCTGCTATTGTTTTAATCTCTTTTATTCCTATGCTTATGTCAACTGGAGGAAATGCTGGTTCACAAGCTTCTATGCTAATTACTCGTGGAATAGCCCTTGAAGAGATTGAACTTTCTGATATTTGGGAGATTTTCTGGAAAGAGCTCAGAGTTAGTATTATAATAGGATTAGTCCTATCTATTGTAAACTTTTTAATTATTTACTATTTAAGTGATATTAATTTTGCTGTTTCTTTTGCTATATCACTTAGCTTATTTATAACTATAATCATAGCAAAAGTTGTTGGAAGTACACTTCCTATTATAGCTAAGGCTCTTAAATTTGACCCTGCTATAATAGCTAGTCCTCTTATTACCACTATGATTGATGCTTGTGCTTTAATAGTATTTTTCTTAGTATCTACACATTATTTACATTTAGCATAAAGATAATGAGAGGCTATTGCAAATTTGCGATAGCCTCTATTTTTTTAATATTTTGGAGGTTATATGGCAACATTAAAAGATATAGCTAAATTAACTGGGGTTTCTATTTCAACAATATCTAGAATTTTAAATAATGACACTACTCTTAATGTTTCTTCTCAAACTAAAGATAAAGTAATTGAAACTGCTAGTAAACTAAATTATAAAACTATTGCTCAACGTTATAAAGATAGTAAAACTAAAAAATATAAAATTGGAATAGCACAGATGTTTGACCTAGAGGAACAAAAAAAAGACATCTACTATGTAATGATGAGAACAGTATTAGAAGAAATTTGTCTTGAGAAAAATATTGAGGTTATCTCTCTCTTTAGAAATCAAGATAAAAACTTTATAAAAATAAATAAGAAGAAACTAGATGGAATTTTTCCAATTGGAAGATTTACTGTTGAAGAGATTGAAAACTTTGAATTATATACTAAAAATATTGTTTTTATTGATTCCTCTCCAGATGAACTAACATATCATAGCATAATTCCAAACTATCAACTTGGATTAAAATTAGCTCTTAAACATTTTTTAGAAAGAGGACATAAAAATATTGGTTTTATCGGAAGTAGATATACATTTGGAAATACTAAGGAATGGGAAATTGACTCTAGATATGTCTATTTTAAAAGTTTTTTAGAAGGACATAAACTTCTTAATGAAGATTTTATAATCGAATGTGATATGAATGCTAACTCAGGTTATAAAAGCATGATGGAATTTCTAAAAAATAAGAGTCTTCCCAGTGCATTTTTTATCTCATCTGATGTTATTGCACCTGGAATTTTAAAAGCTCTTAATGAAAAAAATATAAAAGTTCCAGTAGATATTAGTTTAATTACTTTTAATGATACTCCTCTTTCAGAATTTGCTACTCCATCTCTTTCATCAATTAGAATATTTATGAGAGAGTATGCTCACGCTGCCCTAAGTGTTATGGAGGAACTTTGGGCTGGTGAGCATGGGGTAAAAAAAATTATTATGCCTTGCAACTTAGTTGAAAGAGAGAGTGTAAAAGATTTCTCTTCCAAATAAATTAGGACTGTTTGCAACAGTCCTAATTATCTCTATAATGTTAAAGTCTTACTATAACATACTTTTCCATTTTGATCCTTTATTATAAGATTAACCTTGTCACCTTTTTTAGCATTTTCTAAGTTTATACTTGTTGATATATTTCCTTCTCCAGTTCTTGGTGAATTAGCTAGTCTTCCTTCTGACTTTATTCCCTTTCCCTCTAAAGAGTAATCAAATTTTAAAGAGGTATTTCCTGTTGAATATCCAATTCCCGATAAAGTTAAAATTCCTTTATCAAATTGATAACTTAAATTTTTTATTCCTCCCTCAACAATAGAATTATCTCCCTTTCCATATACTGATATTAAAATCGAAGCTATCATCTGTACTTCACTTGAAATACTATCTAAACTCACATTCTTAGTTTTTATTGCTGAAGGTATCTCCGTAAATGTAATATGACTTTTATACTCTCCCTCTTTAATATCTTTACTAGGTGTAATTCTAAATCTTACTACCTGTTTCCCAGCTGGTTTAACTGAAACAGTTTTTGGAAAAACTCTTATAATTGAATTTAGATTATAATCAGCTCCAAAATTAGGATCACTTTCTGGAGTGATTCCTACTCTTAGTGGTAAATCTGTATTGTTTACTATATACATCTCATAGGTATTACTTTTGGTTAAATCAACTTCAAATTTTGTTGGATAGATAGAAAAATTTAAAGCAGTTGCTACTGTTCCTAAAATAATAAATAATCCTAATACTATAATTTTTTTCATAAATCTTCCTCCTAGTCATATTGAACTTTTACTGTAAACTTACCTTCATATCTTCCTGGTACAACATTACCAGCATCTAAAGTTCCTCCAACTGTAAAATTTACCTCTCCACTCTCTGGTATTACAATTGAATTACTCTGTAATTTACTATCATTATAGAAAATATCCGCATAATAGTAAAGTGTTTTTGTTAAATCACTCGAATTTATCTCACCAGTAGGTGAAAGAAAAACAAGTACAGCTCCCTTTGTTGCATCCCACTCTCTATCTGAGCTTGTAAAAGTAACTCTTACATTAGCTCCTTCACTCCCCTTTATATTTATAGTTCCCTCTGTTTGTGGTGTATTTCTGTTACTATTTTTAGCAACTACTCCAAAATTAACTGGAGTAGTTGTTACCTCTAATGGACCTAAAACCTCTGCATATACTTCAACATCAGCACTAGCCTCTCCTAAAGCAAAAGAAATTGTTCCTAACATTAACCCAAATAATAATCCTAATATTTTTTTCATAGCTCCTCCTTCTATATTTCATCTAAGATTTTATCATATTTTTTATACTCCAAATCTTCTGTAAATCTTTCAAACCCTTTCAATATCTTATCTCCGTAATTTTTATATTCTTGACTTCCATCACTATCGAGTCCCTCTTTAAAATTTAAATCTTGTAATATCTCACCTCCCTTTCCATAAATTATACTTTTCCCATCTCTTTTGCCATTTTTATAATTAACTATACTCTTCAATTCTCCAGTATTATAAAAAAATCTCCACTCTCCTTCCCTTTCATTAAGCTTATAATACCCATCTACCACTTTTACTCCTTGAGTTGTAAACAATTTTAATTCTCCATTTAATTTTCCAAATTTAAAATTAGCAAGTGTTGATATTTTTCCATTTGGATGATAAGCTATAAACTCCTTATTCAATAATCCTTCTTCAAAGTTCATTCTCATTTTTGGATTTCCTTTTAAATTAAATTCTACTACCTCTCCATCTAACTCCCCATCAACAAATTTTTCTATTTCCATTATCTCTCCATTTAGATAAAAATACTTCCACTCACCGATTGGTCTATCATAGTAATACTTTAAAATAGCTTTAGGTTTTCCTTCTGAAAATTTTATTATCCATTCACCATGTTTTAATCCATCTTCAAATCTTCCTTCACAAATATATTTTTCTCCATCTATCTCTATAATATTTTTATAATATCCCTCTCTTATTCCGTTTTTATACTCTTCTTCAAGATGTGTATCTATAAATTTACCTGAAAATGGCAATTTTTCTCCCTTAAAATAGATAATATTATCTATTTTCTCTTTATTTTTTATACTCTCTATTCTATCTTCGGAAAATAGAAAGCAAGGTAGGATAAAAAATATTGCTATTAATTTTTTTAACACTTTATTTCATCTCCTCCTTCCCTTTTATCATATCTGTATCTAATCCTTCAAAATATTCACCATTTTCACTATTATTAATATTTACTTCTATACTATCACGACTAAATTTAACATTTTCATAACCTAAATAATTAAATCTTATCGTGTATTTTCCAGGTAAAACATCCTCAAAAAAATACATACCATCAAACTCAGGATCTGTTTCTGCAACTATCTCTCCATCTTTTTCTAAAAATATTGTTATTAAAGATAAATTTTGAACAAATTGTTTCTCTGTAAATTCATCAGTTAAAATTATATTACCAGACAATATAGATATCGGTTGAACTGGTATATCTAATTTTAAAGTTGCCGATTCTCTACTTTTTACTTTTATCTTTCCATCACTATTTTTATAGCTTGGATCTAGAGTTTTTCTATTTAAATCAACTGTAAATATCTTATCTCCAGCAATACTATCAGCTATGTAATTCCCATTTTTATCAGTAATAAATCCTTTGTTATCTATTAAAACTTCAACTCCTGAAAGTGGGGTATCTCCTGAATCAAAAATATGATTTCCATTTTTATCAAAATATACTCTTCCATATAACCATGCACTACTTACAGAGGCTGTATTATCTACCTTACTAATAGGACTCGATAAATTTACTAATTTACTTGTTTCTATACTATTTGTTGTTGTTCTCTCTTTATTTTCAGAAATATTTGTTTTTGAAGTAACTTCCATATGAATATAGTTATCCCATTCAATATCAAAGGTTATTCCATATCTAAACCTTTCACTTATACTTGAATACCTTGCAAATATACCAATATCTAAATAGAGCTTATCTTCAATAATTTTTATATCTCTCTTATTTAATCTTATACTATAATTTTGTGTATATTTTTCCTCAGCTCTTTCCTTTCCTATCTCACCATCTATTATAAGAGATAGTATTCCAGAGTAGCTTATACTTGGATAGAAAACATTGTAATTATAACCTCTATATAAATCTTTCTCCATTTTTAAAGAAAAAGAAAGAGGAGAAAAAATTGAAGTATACCATCCTAAATATAAGTTATCACTCTTATACTCACCACTTTTTTCAAAAAGTCTTTTATTATTAACTCCTATTTCAATAGAGTTTTTTTCAAAATTTTTTCCTATAGTCATAGAAGTATAATCTTTTAATCTATTTTCTTCATATATAAACGGAGAATAACTTTCATGTAAATATCTTAATGTGTAACTTTTAAGTTTTTGCTCTATAATTAAATTGTAACTATTCTCACTTTGGTTATTCTCATAAAAATTTCTATATGTTACAAGAGTAGGATATTCCTTATGTCTAGTATTAAATAAAATATCATTTTGTAAAAAATTATATTTTCTATTTTCAAAGGATGTAAGTTCCATAACTCCTAATCCTAAAGTTAAATTGTCTGTTACTCCATAATATGTATGAAATATTCCTTGAGGATTACCATTATTTGAATTTTTACCAAGTTGTAAACTTGTTCTATTCTTTCCCTTTTGTAAAATATCCATATCTGTTAAGGAGAAAACTCTCTTCTCCTCTATTCTTCCATCATTATAATATATTTTTAAAATATAATCAGAATTTAATACTCCATCTACTATTTTAAATTCAAAATTTTTGCTCGTTGGATAAATATAATCTATTAAAGTATACTCTCTATATAACTCTATTACTTGTGCATTTTCTGCCTCACCCTTTATAATAGTTACTCCACCATCTCTTGTCATATACGTATTCTCATCCCTAAAACTTATTCCTATTATATCACTACCTATATTGATAAAATTGGGTGATACCATAGAAAAGCTTCCTAGAACAAGATCATTATTTTCCCATATATTTGAATATGTTAAATTTCCATAATTTATTCTATGTTTAGGTTCTATATCTCCATTTAGGTATAAATTCCCATACAAAAATTGTGTTCCATACTCATATTCTAAATTATAACTTTTTTCTTGTAAATCATATTTATACCAATTTACTTTTAAAAATCCTGGAGTTAGTAACTTGGCTGGCATAACAATATCCAGTTCATCTTCTCCTCCATTTTGAGCATCTAATCTGAGTCTCTCTATCTTACTTTTTTCTCTCATTTCATATGGAAGAGTAAAATTAGGTATCATTGAAATAGATAAATTTTCATAATTAAATGTTATTTTTCTAAAATTTAATTTTTCCTTTATTGCTTCTAAATCAACATATAAACTATTCTCCATTATAAAAGCTTCATCACTATTAAATTTTATGTTTATATTTTTATTTCCTAATACTCCTACAACTTTCATCTCTTTTAGTCGAACCTCTAAAGTATATAACTCTAAGAAATAAAAAAGCGAATTGAGACCTATGTATACTTTATTAGTTTCTATATCATATTTTACCATGAAAAAATTATCTTGTAAATCCCCACACTTTATTTGAATAAAGGAATCTTCAAAATTTTCATAATTTGTTACTGGATAGGTAATTTTTAAAAGAAGAAAAAATAGAAGTACAATTTTTTTAATCAAGATATTCCACCTTTACAGTAAACATTCCCTTATACACTCCTCGATTTCCTTTTTGAGTTTGAGTTTCTCCATCAATTAAAATATCTTTAGATACAACCCTACTCTCATTTCCTATCCTAAATACATCTCTATTGTTCGGAGCTAATAATTTAACTAATTTTTGTCCCCCATTTTCCCTAAAACTTAAATCTACTATTAAACTTTCATTTTTAGAATTTTTAATAGTTGTACTCTCTGGTATAGTTATATTAACACTTTTATTCTCTTCACCTTCTATACTTATATTTGCAGGAGTTCCCCATTTTTTTGTAGATAATCTTTCTCCAGCCTCTCCTTTTCCAAGGTTCATGTTATCTATAACTCTTATTTTTAAACTTTGAACAGGATTAAAATTTTGTAAAGATAAATTTAGATAAACAGGATTAAACTCATCATTAATATACCCTATTCTTATATTTTCATCTCTTTGATTTTTAACTAACCAATTGAATAGAGCCTCTCCCTCTAATAAAAACTTTATCTCCTTTATAATTTCTCCATTTGTTGAACTTTTAAAGTAAATCTTATTTCCCTCTTTTATACTATTAATTGGAGATACTTTTATATTATTTAGATTTAAAAATTTATTCCCATTTTTTAAATCTAATTGAAAGTAATCTTGATTATTTGCAAAATCTTTTGTTAAAGTTACCTCAGCTGAAAATCTCACTCTATTGGTTGTTCCAACTGCTAGTACATCGTTAGAATAAAATTTAGAAATTTCTCCTCTAAAATCTTGACCTAGAGAGATTAAAGAAAATATTAAAAAACTCATATAATATATAACTCTTCTCATTTTTTTATCTTCTCCTCTCCTATCTCTTTATTATGTAGTATATAAAGAGCTTGGTGTTTTATAGGAATATATGGAATCTTATTAAAAATATTGTTAATATCCCTTATGAAAGTTGAATTGTTTTTTTCCAGTCCTTTATCTATTCCTAATTGAGCTTTTATTAAACTAAAACTATTATATAAATTTCTATCATATATATCATATAATATTACCTTTCCCAATGAAATCTGTGGAAATTTTTTATTAAATACTAAATGTTGAAGAGCTATATCATAATCTTTATTTTTTAATTTATAATAAAATGCATCTACTTGATAAGGAGTTATATTTATCTGAATTCCATTATTTTTTAAATCACTCTCTATTTTTTTAGCTAAAGCTCTATCTTCTTCAGTATTTAGTATCATTAATTCAATTTTTTTATTTTCCTTTTTTAAAAAATCAATATATGATTTTATTTCAATTTCACTTAAATTAGATTCCTGTACTTTAAATTTTTCACCATAAATTTCGGGTGGAAGTATATTTTCTGTTTTATCTTTAATAGAACTTTGAATTACCTTTTTAAACTTTAACTCTCTCTCTTTTCTAAATATTAGAGCTAAAGTTACAATATTATCACTTGCCTTTATCTCAATTTTATCTTCATTTATAATCTCTAATCTCTTGCCTTTAATAATATTATAATCAGTTATATCATAAACTATATCTGCATTTTCATTAAAAAGAGCTAATAATCTTTCCTTAGTAGAAAAAACTCTTTCAATAGTAAATGTTTTTTCTTTATTATTATCACTTAAAACAATCTGATCCTTGTCAAAAGATTTAACTTGATACTCTCCAGTTCCAAAAAGCTTTCCATCTTTCTCTTTAATGATTGAACTCATACTATGTGATAATAGTTTAAATAAATACTTCTCTTCAGTATTTAATCTAATTATCAGCTCTGATGAATTTAATACTTCAATATCCTGAATATTGGAATAAAACTCTTTCAAAGCTCCCTTTTTTTTCATTCTCATCAACGAATACTTAACATCCTTTGCTGTTAATAAACTTCCATCTTGAAATTTAATATTATCTCTTAATTTTATATAAAGATTTTTACTATTTATATACCGATAATCACTAACTAATTTTTTATGAATAACTCCATCATCATCAATTTCAAATAAAGTTTCATATATATATATATAAGCTCTTTTAGAATATATATCATTGAGTTTTATTGGATCCAAAGTAGTTACTCTCAACTCCTGTAAAGCTCTTATATCATTATGCTCTACCTTATTCTTCAATGTATAATCATCTAAAACTGCAAAAGCTATTCCCCTAATTAATAATATAAGAAATATCAACTTTCTTTTCATAAATTTACACCATACCTTCCTAATATAAGAAAAAAGCAACTATAAATTTAGAAAATACTCTAATTTATAATTGCAATTAATCATTCAAAATCTTATATTTCCATAATTTATTTTTTTCATTCCCCCTATATTAAGTTTATCCTCTTTTAGCCTAAAAGTCAATAGTCAATCATACAAAATAGAAAAAAGGGGAGCTAACTTCTTAACTTTCCCCTTTCTTAACTATTTTTACTTTAATTTAACTATTTTAATAAATTATTTAATTTTTTAATAAAATCTACTGGATTTTCAATTTGAAATCCTTCTAACATTAAAGCTTCTGTATATAGGACTTCTAATAAGTCATTAAATTTAGAAGTATCCTTGCACTCCTGAAGTTTTGCAAACAATGGATGTTCTGGATTTAATGCTAAAACTTTCTCTGCCTTAACATTTTCATTTCCTGGAATTTGTGATAAAACTTTTTCCATCTCAAGAGATATCTCTCCCTTAGCTAACAAAGCTGAAGCTCCACTACCTAGATTATTACTTAACTCTACATCTACTATCTTTCCAGCTAAGCTCTCTTTTATCTTATCTAGCATAGTTCTATTATCTTCAGATAATTTTTTTATCTCCTCTTCTTTTTCCTTATTCTCTTCTAATTTAAAATCAGAGTCATTGATTGATTTAAAGTTTTTCCCAGCAAATTCATTCATTGTTTTTAATGCAAACTCATCTATTTTATCAGTTAGAATTAAAACCTCTATTCCCTTTTCCTTTAAAGCTTCCATCTTTGGAAGAGATTTTACTGTAGCCAAATCCTCTCCTACTACATATAGTATCTCTTTTTTCTCTTCTCCCATACGCTCTACATACTCTTTTAAAGTCACATATTTATCATCTAATGAACTTCTAAAGATTAATAGATTTTGTAATTTATCTTTATTCATTCCAAACATATCATGAATACCGAATTTAATATTTCTTCCAAAAGCTTCCCAAAATTCAATATATTTCTCTCTATCATTCTTCAATATATATTCAAGCTCTGAAATAATTTTTTTCTCAAGGTTTTTAGAAATAGCTGTTAATTCACTATTTTGTTGTAAAATCTCTCTTGAAATATTAAGGGATAAGTCATCACAATCTACAAGTCCTTTTATGAAACTAAAGTACTCTGGAATCAATTCATCACATTTATCCATTATAAAAACATTTTTTGTATAAAGTTGAAGACCTTTTTTGTAATCCTTTGAGTAAAAATCCATTGGAGCTTTTTTAGGTATATATAAAAGTGCTGTATACTCTATATTTCCTTGAACTTTTAAATGAAAATGGAACATTGGGTCTTCCCAATCATGGAAATTAGATTTATAAAATTCATTATAATTCTCATCTTTAAGTTGAGATTTATCTGTTTTCCAAATTGGTTTAGTTGAGTTTATTGTCTCATCTTTAAAAATAATTGGATATCTAACATAATCAGAATATTTTTTTACTAAATCTCTTATTTTCCACTCTTCTAAGAATCCAATATACTCTTCTCCCTCTTTAATTGTTAGAGTAATAGTTGTTCCTCTTTCAGTTTTTTCATATTCCTCTATCTCATAAGAACCATCTCCTGTAGAAGTCCATTTTACTCCAATATCTGATTTTGGTGACTTTGTTACAAGAGTCATTTTATCAGCTACCATAAATCCTGAATAGAATCCAACTCCAAATTGTCCAATAATATCTATGTCATCCTTTGATATATTTTCTAACTTCTCTTTAAAAGCTTTTGATCCAGATTTTGCAATAGTTCCTATATTTTCTGCAACCTCTTCATATGTCATTCCAATTCCGTTATCACTTATTGTTATCTCTTTTTTATCTTTATCCACAGAGATAGTTATTTTAAAATCCCTATCTTCTTCTAAAATTTCACTATTTGTCAAAGACTCAAACTTTAATTTATCTATAGCGTCACTAGCATTTGAGATTAACTCTCTTAAAAAAATCTCTTTATTTGTATATATTGAGTGTATCATTAAATTTAATAACTCTTTTGTTTCTGCTTGAAATACTTTTGCTTCTTTTCTCATTTATCATACCCCTCCTTAGCACTCTAATTATAAACTGGCTAATAATTAATATACATCATAATATTATATTATTGTCAATTACTTTTTATAAATTTTGAAGTCAAAAAATAATTTAGTAAAATTTTTACTAGTTTTATCGTTACTCTTATTGATTAAATGTTGTTTTATATGATATTATTTTATTGTAATCTAAATGATTGTTTTATTTTTAGAACACTAGATATAGAAATTTATTTTGGAAAGGATGAAAAAGATGATAATCATTAATGAACAAAACAAAGAATTCCACCTACAAGGAAAAAATTTAAGTTATATCTTTAATGTTATGCAAAATGGACAATTAGGACAACTCTATTTTGGAAAAAAGATAAGACATAGAGATAGTTTCTCACACTTTTTTTATAAACCAGAAGTTGGTATTGGAATAATTGCTCACTATGAGGAAGATCCTGGATTTTCTCTAGAATATTTTAAACAAGAATATCCTTCATATGGAACCACTGATTTTCGTAAGCCAGCTTTTGAGATAGAGAGTGAAAACGGGAGTAGAATTAGTAATTTTACTTATAAAGGATACAAAGTACTTAAAGGAAAAGAAAAACTAAATGGACTTCCTGCTACATATGTTCTATCTGAAAATGAAGCAGATACTTTAGAAATTACTCTAGAAGATGAGGTTTTAAAGTGTAGATTGTACCTTACTTATACCGTTTATAATGATAGAGATATCTTAACTAGAAATGCTAGATTTGAAAATTATGGAGACAAGAATTTAAAATTAAATAGAGCAATGAGTTTATCACTAGATTTACCAGATTATAATTATGAGATGTTATATTTCTCAGGTGCTTGGGCAAGAGAAAGACACCTAAAAATTAGAAAATTAGAAGTTGGAAGTCAATATATAGATAGTACAAGAGGAGCTAGTAGTGCTCATCAAAATCCTTTTATTATTTTAAAAAGACCGAATACAACTGAAGATACTGGAGAGGCTTTTGGTTTTTCGTTAGTTTATTCTGGAAACTTTTTAGCTCATGTAGAAGTTGACCATTTTGATGCCACTAGAGTAACTATGGGAATAAACCCTTTTGACTTTTCTTGGAATCTAAATAGTGGTGAAATTTTCCAAACTCCAGAAGCTATAATCTCTTTCTGTAACTCTGGACTAAACACTTTAAGTCAAAATTTTCATTCACTATATAGAGAAAGATTAATCAGAGGAGAGTGGAAAGAGAAGGAAAGACCTATCCTGATCAATAACTGGGAAGCAACATATTTTGATTTCAACGAAGAAAAATTACTGAATATGGTAAGAAAAGCTAAAAAATTGGGATTTGAACTTTTTGTTTTAGATGATGGTTGGTTTGGAAAAAGAAATGATGATAAAACTTCTCTAGGAGATTGGTTCCCTAATCTTGATAAATTACCTAATGGTATTAAAGGATTAGCTGAAAAGGTAGAAGCAGAAGGAATGAAGTTTGGACTTTGGTTTGAACCAGAGATGATAAGTAAAGAGAGTGAACTTTATAAAAAACATCCTGATTGGATACTTGGAGTAAAGGATAGAAAGCTCTCTCTTGGAAGAAATCAATATATTTTAGATCTATCTAGAAAAGATGTACAAGATTATATTATATCAATTCTAGATGAAAGATTTGCTGAAGCTCCTATTTCATATGTTAAGTGGGATATGAACAGAAATATGACTGAAATTACTTATAGAGATTTACCTCATAAATATATTTTAGGGCTATATAGAATCTTAGAAAAAATAACTACAAAATACCCACATGTATTATTTGAATCTTGTGCTTCTGGTGGAGGAAGATTTGATGCTGGAATGTTATACTATATGCCACAAGTTTGGACTAGTGATGATACTGATGCTATTGTCAGATTAAAGGTACAACATGGAACTTCTATGGGATACCCATTATTAGCTATGGGAGCACATGTTTCTGATATCCCTAATCATCAAACTGCTAGAAACACAAGTTTAGATATTAGAAATCATGTAGCTTACTTTGGTAACTTTGGTTATGAATTAAATCCATTAATTTTTAACGAAGAGATGGATCAAAAGGTTATAAACTATTTAAACTTCTATAAAGAAAATAGAAAACTACTACAGTTTGGAGATTTTTTCAGAATAGAAAGTCCTTTTGAAGGTAATACAACATCTTGGATAGTAGTTAATAAAGATAAGAGTGAAGCTTTAGTTGGATATTTCCAAATTTTAGCAGAGCCAAATCCTGGATACAATAAAAAGGTAATATTAAAGGGACTTGATCCTAATAAAAAATATATTATCAATGAAGAGTGGGAAGCTTATGGAGATGAGCTTATGAATATGGGAATTGTCTTTCCTCAACCTGAGAGATATTTCTCTAAGGATTCCGAAACTCAAGATTTTCAAAGTAGACTATTTAAGTTAAGAGAAATTTAAAAAGTATAAGGGGGATAAAAAAATGGTAGATTTTAAAATGAAACTTTCATATGGAATAGGGGCATTAGGAAAGGATTATGCTTGTGCTATTATATATATTTTCTTAATGTATTATTTAACTGATATACTTGGACTAGTTCCAGCTTTTGTAGGAACATTATTTCTAGTAGCTAGATTATGGGATGCTATCAATGACCCTATGATGGGAATGATAGTGGATAATACTAGAAGTAGATGGGGAAAATTTAGACCTTGGATACTAATAGGAACAATTTTAAATGCAGTTGTTTTAATAGCAATGTTTTTTAAACCTCATGGATTAGAGGGAAAAATGTTATATGTGTATATCTCTATTGCCTATATTTTATGGGGTATGACTTATACAGTAATGGATATACCTTTCTGGTCTATGATTCCAGCTCTTTCAAATGATAAAAAAGAAAGAGAAAAAATAGCTGTTGTTCCTAGAATATTTGCTAGTTTAGCTTGGTTAAGTATTGGAAGTTTTGGTTTACCTGTAATTGGATTACTTGGAAATGGAAATGAAGGAAAAGGATTTTCATTATTAGCACTTGGAATTGCAATATTCTTTATAATTGCTTCTCTTCTAACTGTAGTAAATGTAAAAGAACAGATAGTTAGTGATCAAAAAGCTCCAAAGGTAAATTTAAAAGATACATTCAAATTAATTTTCAAAAATGATCAATTAGTTGCTTTAATTGGAACTGTTTTAATGTATAATTTAGTTGTTCAAATATCTGGTGGAGTTGCTATATACTATTTTAAATATGTTGTTGGAAAAGAATCACTTTTCTCTGTATTTACAGGATTTTCTGGAGTAGCAGAGATTACAGCTTTAATGGCTTTCCCTTTTCTTTCTACAAAAATAGGAAGACAAAAGGTTTTCTTCTTAGCTTGTAGCTTACCAATAGTAGGTTTTGGACTACTTTGTTTAGCTGGTTATTTAGCTCCAGAAAATGCTCTATTAGTTGCTATCTGTGGAATTGTTGCTAAATTAGGTTCTGGTTTATCACTAGGAATATCTACAGTTATGTTAGCTGATGTGGTTGATTATGGAGAGTATAAATTTGGAAGTAGAAATGAAAGTGTTATTTTCTCTGTACAAACACTACTTGTTAAATCAGCTTCTGCTGTAGGAGGATGGTTAATAGGAGTTGGATTAACACTAGTTGGATATGTTGCAAATGTTCAACAATCTGCTTCTGCTATAACGGGAATAAGAAGCTTAATGATTGTATTCCCTATGCTTTTATCTGCTATAGGGTATATAATATATAAAAAATACTATAAATTAAATGATGAGTACTATGATGAAATAATTGAAGAATTAGCTCATACTAGAAAAGAAGTTGCTTAAAAAGGAGTATATAATATGTGGTTAGGTGTAGATTATTATCCTGAACAATGGGATATATCAATGATTGATAAAGATTTAGATAATATAATAGAACTTGGAAGTAATGTAATTAGAATAGGAGAGTTTGCTTGGCATATTATGGAAAAGGAGGAAGGAAAATTTGATTTTTCCTTCTTCGATATGGTTATAAAAAAAGCTAGTGAGAAGGGACTGAAAGTAATATTTGGAACTCCAACTGCTACTATTCCAGCATGGTTAGCTAAAAAATATCCAGAGGTTCTATCTGAATTTGAAAATGGTCAAAAGAGAAAATTTGGTGGTCGTCATACAAGTTGCTATAACAGTAAAAAATATGTAGAATACTCTAGAAAAATTGTTACAGCTTTAATTGAACATTATAAAAATGAAAAAAATATAGTTGCTTGGCAACTTGATAATGAGTTTGGACATGAGGGAAGTGATGAGTGCTTCTGTCCTTGTTGTGAGAGAGAGTTTCAAAAGTTTCTTTCTAAAAAATTCAATGGTGATATTGATAAATTAAATGAAACTTATGGAACAACTTTCTGGTCTCAAGAATATAATAATTTTGAAGAGATTCCTATCCCTACTTCTACAATAACAACTCATAACCCAGCTTTAAGACTTGACTGGGAAAGATTTAGAAGTGAAAGTATAGTTAAATACTCTGATATGCAAGTGGATATAATCAGAGAAATTATTCCAGATGCTGTAATTATACATGACTTTCCAGGTGGTGGATTAGATAAACATGTAGATTATTCTAAACTTGCAGAGAAATTAGATGTTGTTGCCTACAATAACTATCCAGTGTGGGGAGGACAAAAAAAACCAATACCTCCATATGAAATAGCTTTTGGTCTAGATTATATGAGAGGACTAAAAAGACAAAATTTCTGGATAACAGAGGGAATAATGGGAGCTCAAGGACATGATATCACAGGATATCTTCCTAGACCAAATCAAGCTAAAATGTGGTCTTGTCAAGGAGTGGCTAGAGGTGCTGAATCTTTTATCTATTTCAGATACCGTGGAGCTACTAAAGGAGCTGAACAATTCTGCTATGGAGTAATCGATGCTGATAATAAAAAAAGAAGAAAGTTCTATGAAGTTCAGGATTTTTTCAAAACTGTCAAAGAAAATGAAAAAATATTAGAAACACCTATTGAAAACAAGGTTGCAATTATATATGATTATGATTCTTTAGCTTCTTTTAGAATTCAAAAACAAAGTATCTTATTAGATTGTCATGCTGAAATGAAAAGAATACATAAAGTATTTTATGAAAAAAATATAATGGTTGATATAATTCCTCATACTTTAGATATCTCTAAATATGAAGTAGTAATTTTACCATTTATGATAATTTGGAAAGAGGAGTTTTTAAAGAAGATAAAAGAGTTTACTTCTAATGGTGGAAAAGTTATCTTCACTTATCGTAATGCAGTAAAGGATATTGATAATAACCTTACTCTTGGAGAGATGCTACCTATTAAATATACAGATTTAACAGGAGTTTATGTTGAAGAAACTGAAAGTCTACAAGAATATGATGAACTTCCTTTAAAAGGAGTAGGGACTTTTGAAGGAGTAGAGGGAAGAGCTGGTATATTTAGAGATATGCTTGTTCCTACTACTGCTGAAAGTTTGATGAAGTACAACGATAAGTTCTATGATAGTTTCTCTGCTGTTACTTTAAATAAATTTGGTAATGGAGAGGTTTACTATATAGGTTGTGGATTAGAAAACAGTTTAATGAAGCTTGTTATAGACAAAGTTTTAGAAAACACTACTATAACATCTGAAATTACACCAGATGGAGTAGAAGTTATAGAAAGAGGAGTAGCTAATAATAAAGTAAAAATCTACATAAATCATAATGATTATCCAGTTAAATTTAATAATATTGAACTTAAAGAGTTTGAATATAAATTTATCACTAAATAATATAACTAAAATAAATAAATTTTATATAACTCCAGTGGATTTTTCACTGGAGTTATTTTTACTAACATTTTATCTAATTGCTCTTAAAATAAAAGGGTGTTAATACCCATAGGTACTAACACCAAAATTTATCTACTTTTCTTATTAAAAAAATTAAATAATTGTAACTGTTTATCTATTCTTTCCAAGACATATTCTGGTTTTATATCTTCATAATTTTTTCCATTTACATCTTGTATAGTGACACATTGATTTTTAGAGTTCTCATTACTTATCCACTCTTCTTTAGATGTTTGTGGAGCTACTATACAGAGATTTGCTAATCCAACACCTTCAGCTACGTGTCTTGTTCCTCCTTCATTTCCAACAAAGAGATCACAATTACTAAAGATACAAGCTAGTTCTCTTACATTTTTAGTTTTTAAATTAATAAATACATTTCTATTTGAATTTAATTTAGCATAAAACTCTCTAGCATAAGCCTCTTCATTGGGAGAATAGAATAATATTATTTGAGCATCATATCTATCTATTAGAGTTTGAGCTATTTTTAACATGTACTCTTCTGGATATTTTTTATTGCTCTGCCTTGCATTAACAGCCATAGGAATAATTAGTTTTGACATATCTATTCCTTCTGCTTCCATTCTGTTTCTCCATTCTGTTTTCTCTTCCTCTTTTAAACAGATAACATATTCAGTATTTACCTCATTAATATCTAATGGTTTCAAGAGTCTATGATATTTTACTATTTGATCTATTTGATTTTCTTTTCCTTTAAAACCACCTATACTGTCTGTATAAAAATATTGTAAATACTTATGATATTTTCCGATCCTCTGTCTTGCTCCTGAAAAAAAAGAAAACATAGCTGTAAGAAATAAAGTTCGGCAATCAATTACTATATCATATTTATTTTTTCTAATTTTTTTTAAAAGTTTTAAATACCCTTTTACTCCACTCTTTCTATTTAAAGTCAAAACATTATCTATAGATCTGTGATTATAAAATAATTCTGTTAAATTTTCATAAACTAAATAATCTACCTGAGAATCTGGATATTTCTTTTTTAAACTTTCACAAAGAGCTGTTCCTATTATTGTATCCCCAATACTTTTTTTATATCGAATTACTAATATTCTCTTCATGATAATAACTCCCCAATACCATTAGTCATTTAATTTTAATACTGATACAAATGCCTCTTGAGGGATTTCAACATTTCCTATGCTCTTCATTCTCTTTTTACCCTCTTTTTGTTTTTCAAGAAGCTTTTTCTTTCTTGTTATATCTCCTCCATAACATTTAGCTATAACGTTCTTTCTATATGCCTTTATTGTCTCTCTCGCTATAACTTTTGCTCCTAATGCAGCTTGTATTGGTATCTCAAATTGTTGTCTTGGGATAACTTCTTTTAATTTTTCACATATAGCTCTTCCTCTACTATAAGCTCCATCTTTATGAGCTATAAATGAGAAGGCATCAACTGGTTTTCCAGAAACTAGAATATCCACTTTTACTAGATCTGACTCTTTATATCCTACTAATTCATATTCAAAAGATGCATATCCTTTTGTTCTAGACTTTAACTTATCATAGAAATCTATAACTATTTCTGCTAGAGGTAATTCATAAGTAAGCATTGATCTATTTTCATCAATAAAATCCATTCCTATAAATATTCCTCTTTTCTCCTGACAAAGCTCCATAACATTTCCAACATAATCCTTTGGAACTATAACTTTACCTTTTATAAACGGCTCTTCTACTGACATTCTTCCTCTTCCTCCCTCTGGAAATTCACAAGGGTTGTCAATTACTAGAGTCTCTCCCTTCTCCATATTTACTCTATATTCAACTGATGGAGTTGTAGAGATCAGATCTATATTATACTCTCTTCTTAGTCTTTCAACTATAATCTCCATATGTAAAAGTCCTAAGAATCCACATCTAAATCCAAATCCTAGGGCTATCGATGTCTCTGGTACAAATGTAAGTGAAGCATCATTTAATTGTAATTTTTCTAAAGCTTCTCTTAAATCTTCATAGTCATCTGTAAATAATGGATAAACTCCTGCAAACACCATTGATTGAGCTGGTTTAAATCCTTCTAATGGGAAAATACATGGGTTATTTGTATGAGTAATAGTATCTCCTACTCTTGTATCGTGTATTGTTTTTACTCCAGTTATAATATATCCAACAGATCCTGAAGATAACTCATCTTGAGGTTTCATAGTTGGAGAGAACACTCCTACTTCTAATACCTCAAAATCTTTTTCTGTTGACCAAATTCTAATCTTATCTCCCTTTTTAATACTTCCATCTAGAACTTTTACATAAGTTATTACTCCTCTATAATCATCAAACTTCGAGTCAAATATTAGAGCTTTTAATGGAGCATCTTCCTCGTAATTAGGAGCTGGTATTCTTTTTACTATTGCCTCTAGTAAATCTTCTATTCCTATACCTGTTTTTCCAGAACACATTACTGCATCATCAGCTGGAAGCCCTATTACATCTTCTATCTCAATCTTTACCTTATCAGGGTCAGCTGCTGGTAAATCTATCTTATTTATTACAGGAACTATCTCTAAATTATTCTCTATAGCTAAATATACGTTAGCAAGAGTTTGTGCCTCTACTCCTTGAGCAGCATCTACTACAAGTAAAGCTCCTTCACATGCTGATAATGATCTTGAAACCTCATAGATAAAATCCACGTGTCCTGGGGTATCTATTAAGTTCAACTCATACTCTATTCCATCCTTCGCCTTATAGTATAGAGTTACAGCTTGAGCTTTTATTGTAATTCCCTTCTCTCTTTCTAAATCCATAGAATCAAGAAGTTGTTCTTTCATCTCTCTTTTAGATACAGCACCTGTATATTCCAATAATCTATCTGCTATTGTAGACTTTCCATGGTCTATATGTGCTATAATAGAGAAGTTTCTTTTATGTTTTTGTAACATTCTTACCTCCTAATAATTCCTACTTTTTCACATAATATTATAAAAGATAATACAAAAAAACACAATATATTTTTTATCACACAATAATAAAAACTCAAGAATATACCTCTACTTTTGTACGTAAAACATATTCTTGAGCTTTTTTAATTCAATTTAAGTTTTTTATAATTTTTTATCTAATTTATTATAGTAATCTGGCAGCTATTTCAGCTATCTCAGATCTTTCACCTTTTTTCAAAGTTATATGACCAACAATCTTTTCAAATTTTAATCTATCAGCCATATAAGTTAAGCCATTAGTATTGGCATCTAGATATGGATTATCTATCTGTTGAGGGTCTCCGGTAAATATTATCTTTGTATCTTGACCAGCTCTAGTTACTATTGTTTTTATCTCTAATGGAGTTAAATTTTGAGCTTCATCTATTATTATTAATCCTTTTGGAATACTTCTACCTCTTATATATGTAAGTGGTTCTATCTTCATCATTCCCATAGATTCTAGCCCTTCAACTACCTTTTCTCCAGCTCTATCCTCTTTTGCTTCACTTAGAAAATCTATATTATCAAATATTGGCTGCATCCAAGGTTTTAATTTTTCCTTTTCACTACCTGGAAGATATCCTAAATCTTTACCCATTGGTATTATAGGTCTGGCTATCAATATTTTCTTGTATCTTTTCTTTTCAACTACAAGTTCAAGACCGGCTGCAATAGCCATAAGAGTCTTTCCTGTTCCAGCTCCTCCAACCAATGTCACTACTTTTACACTATCATCCATAAGTAGTTCCATAGCAAATCTCTGCTCATCATTTCTTGCACGAAGTCCCCAAGCTTGTCCATCACCTAAAATAAATTTTTTTATTTTTCCTTCTACATATCTACCACATAAAGTATTATCTTTATATTTTAATTTGAAGAAACAGTTTGGTGTTGGAAGAATATCCTCTCTTTTTAGCTCAGTAAAATCTATTTTACCATCTTTATCAAATTTATCATAGATTTTCTTATCTACTTCTACATCGAAGAACCCATCATATAATTCGTTATACTCAACTCTGTCAGTTATATAGTCTTCTACCTCTAATCCTAAAGAGTCTGCTTTTATTCTCATATTTATATCTTTACTTACTATTATTACTCTTCTATCTGGATTATCTTTTTTTATACCTAAAGTTACAGAGATTATATTATTATCAACAATATCTCTACTTAAATTTTCTGGTAATAAGCTTCTATCGTTTTTTATCTCTACTTTAAAAAATATATCTTGTGGAAGTTCTACTCCCTTTGCTAAACTGCCCTTACTTCTTATTTCATCTAATACTCTTGAGGCCATTCTAGCTTGAATAGCTGTATTTTGATTTCTTTTTAATTTATCTATCTCTTCTACTACGTATATAGGTAGAATAACATCATTCCCTCTAAAATTATAGATACATCTAGGGTCATGAATTAGTATATTGGTATCTAGTACAAAAATTTTTCTCATATAAATCAACTCCTTTGAGTACTGAGATCATAATCCTATATCTATATTTTCGAGAGATTTCTTAATTTTCCTTTAATTTATTTTATTTCTTTAATACTCTTTTTATAACTTCTAAAGCCGCAATAGTTCCTTCGGCAGTAGCAACTGTAACTTGTTTAATTACACCACTTCTAATATCTCCAGCCGCATACATCCCTTCTACATTCATCTTCATATCTGCTCCAGTTACTATGTATCCCTCTTTATCTAACTTAGCAAACTCTCCATACATCTCTGTATTATTTTTAGTACCAAGGTATAAAAAGGCAAAGTCTGATTTATATACTTTCTCCTCTCCCTTTTCTTCAACCACTAACTCCTCTACATAATCCTTTCCTTTTATTTCAAGAAGTTTTACTCCAGTAATTATCTCAACTTTTTCTGATGAAGTTAAGGCTTCATAACTCTCTTTACTACACTTAAACTCATCTTCTGTTACCATTACTCTAATATGTTTAGAAAATTTTGTTAAAAATAGTGCCTCTTCTGCTAACTCCTCTCCCTGTCCAATAAGAGATACTGTCATAAATTTCGTGAATGCTCCATCACAAGTAGCACAATAAGAAACACCTTTTCCTAAAAATTCTTGCTCACCCTTTATTTTTTTTACAAAACTCTTTCCTGTTCCAGTAGCAACTATGATATTTTTACCTTTAAAATTTCCAGCATCAGTTTTTACAACTTTTATAGCTTCATATGGATCAAATCCTAAAAGTGTTCCCTCTACAAATTCAACTCCAAATCTTTTAGTTTGCTCTCTCATACGTCTATTTAACTCAACTCCTGTTATTCCCTCTGGAAATCCCGGATAATTATCTACTTGATGAGCCATATATAGACTTCCTTTTCCCTCTCTTTCAATTATTAAAGTTGAAAGTCTTGATCTTCCTGTATATAAACCAGCTGTTAATCCTGCCGGTCCTCCTCCTATAATTATTACATCATATATTTTTTCCATAGTGTTCCTCCTATATTAATCCTTGCATTGTCAAAAATTGTTTTTCTTCCCCTATTGTTGTAACCTCAGTATGACCACTGTATACCTTTGTGTCCTCAGGTACTTCTGTACATAATTTTTTCAAACTTCTAAACAGTGTCTCTCCATCACTTGTAGGTAGATCATATCTTCCAAAACTTCTCTTAAATAAAGTATCTCCAGATATTAATATTTTACTATCTGAATTATAATAACATTTTGAACCTACTGTATGTCCTGGAGTATCTAAAACTTTAAACTCTCCTACCATATCTCCCTCTTTTACTGTTATATAATCACTATTGTAAGTAAACTCTGTTCCATTTATATATTTCATTAGATTTAAATCTTGATCTACTAAAAATCTCTCTTCCTCTTTTCCTATATATACCTTTACATCTGGATATAACTCCTTCACTCTGTTAAGTCCAGCTATATGGTCACCATGTCCATGAGTTAATACCATATATTTTAATGTCAGTCCATGTGTTTTTATGAAAGTTTCAACTCTTCCGATATTTTCTCCTCCACAGTCAAAAAGATATGCCTCTTTTTTATCATTCCATACTAAATAACAATTTGTCATCAGACTTCCCAAATAAAAAGTTTGTATATTCATTTTTTCCTCCATAATTCATCTCATTATTGTCTACATAAATATTATACTTTACCTTATATCTCTTGTCAAAATATTACTGATAATTTTTAAAATCTATGTTATAATTAATATGTATATGAATTTTAAGGAGGAATTACTTTGAATATAGTTTTATTAAATCCAGAAATACCTTATAACACAGGGAATATAGGAAGAACATCTGTTCTTACAAATACAAAATTACATCTTATCAAACCTCTTGGATTCTCATTAGATGAGAAACAATTAAAAAGAGCTGGACTTGATTATTGGCATCTTGTTGATTTAGTTGTATGGGAATCTTATGAAGAGTTTATTCAAGCAAATCCAAATGCTAGAATTTTTTATGCCACTACAAAGACTAATCAAAAATATAGTGATATAGAGTTTAAAGATGATGATTTTGTTATGTTTGGACCTGAATCAAGAGGTATTCCAGAAGAGATTCTAGATGCTAATAAGGAGACTTGTATAACTATTCCTATGATTGATATGGGACGTTCTCTAAACCTTTCAAACTCTGCTGCTATCATTTTATATGAGGCTCTTAGACAAAATAACTTTAACTTTAAAAAATAGGAGCGAAATCTTATGAGAATATTGGGAATTGACCCGGGAACTGCAATCGTAGGTTTTTCTATTTTAGATTTTGAAAATAATAGATTTAATGTTATTGACTACGGCTGTATCTTCACTGATAAAGATATGCCTATGGAAGATAGACTTTGTAAAATTTATTCTGAACTTGATGGGATAATAAAAAAATATAATCCAGATGAGATGGCAATTGAAGAGTTATTTTATTTTAAAAATAATAAAACTGTCATATCTGTTGGACAAGCTAGAGGTGTCATTATTCTATGTGGTAGACAAAACAATTTAATAATTAACCACTATACTCCTCTACAAGTAAAAACAGGAATAACAGGATATGGAAAAGCTGAAAAAAAACAGATACAACTTATGGTACAAAGAATATTAGGATTAAAGGAGATTCCTAAACCAGATGATGCTGCAGATGCTCTAGCTATTGCAATCACTCATATTAACTCAAAAAATTCTGGTATATTTGCTAGAGAGATTACAGGGAAACTGAGTTCGAAATCTCTTCCTAAAACTAAACTTTCTGCTAAAGAATATAGGGAACTTATTTTAAATGGGGGTAATTAATTATGATTATGGAAACATTAAAAAATATTCGTTCTCATAGAAGTTTTACTAAGGATAAAATCTCTATGAAGGATTTAGAAAAAATGGTGGAGTCTACACGATATGCTTCATCTACTAGAAATGCTCAAAAACTTAGATATGTATTAATTAGTGATAGTGAACTTTGTAGTAAAATATTCCCTTTAGTAAAATTTGCTGGAGCTATACCTTGGAATCCCACTATAGATGAAGCTCCTACAGCATATATTTTAATGTGTAGTGAAAATCCTTTAGTAAATTTTGTAGAAAAAAATCTATATTTTGATATGGGAATTGCCTCTCAAAATATTATGCTTGTTGCAAACGAAATGGGATATGGAGGGTGTATTATCGGTTCATATAATAAACCTGAAGTAGATAAAATAGTTGAATTACCAGAAGGGTATGTATCTCATATACTTCTAGCTCTTGGAAAACCAACTGATATCGTTACTATAACAGAAGCTATTGATGGAAATACCACTTACTATAGAGAGGGAAACAATCATTTTGTACCTAAATTATCCCTTGAAGAAATTTCCTTACTAAAAAAATAAAAAATATTCTTGACTTTTTTAGTAGGTTAATGTATAATTCAAGTATCCTTTCTTTTAAAGAATTTTAATTTACTTAATTTAATATAAAAGCTGTCAGTTTTTTCTCTGACAGCTTTTATATTTTTTGTCTTTATTGGTAATCTTGGATATAATTTTTCTTTTTCTCAAAGATTCCCTTTTCCCTTATTCTTCCTATGACTTCTTCATTATTTACCTCTATCTTTTCAAGATATATAAGCTCTTCTATACTTAATTGCCCAAAAATAAGAGAAGATAAATCTCCGATATCAATTTTTAAATCCCAATCACTCATATTTCCGTACCACTGTTCTCCCTCTTCAGTAAAGACATAAACTTGATTATTCTCCATTATTATACTATCTGTTACCATTATTTTCATATCTATATCAAAAATATTCAACATTTTAAAAACTTCTAACGGATTTAAAATTCTTCCCATAATAAATGGATACTCTTTAACTTCAAGAGCTTTTTGGTTATTAAATAAATAATCCAACAATTTTTCATCTATATTTTTTATTTTTAACTTCGGATAATACTCTTTAAAACTTTTTACAAGGGATAATAGATTTTCTAAAGCTCTTCTATCTCTTGCAAATATCTCCCTTATCTCCAATTCTTCTCTTCTATAAAGTGCTACATATCCTCTTATGCTCTCATCTAAATATATTGAAAAAACATCTCCACCATCACTTTTAATCTCTTTCACCCAATTTTTAAAATACTCTTCATCTCTTTCAATATATAGTGATATATCCTTCATCTTTTCATTATAGACCTCTACTAAATCTCTATAAAGCTCATCATCACTATCTAAGTCTACTCTTTTTATATCATAAGCTCTCTCTATCTTTCCATAGGGAATACTCTCTGTCTTCATAGAATAATTTTTTAAGTTACTTACATATTCAAACCCATATCTTCTATATATTTCAGGATTAATTGGGGAAAGAAATACAAATGGTACCTCTCTTTTCCTATTCTCAATTAAGGATTCCTTTAGAAGCTCTCCCATATATCCCTTACCTCTATATTCCGGAGAAACGGCTACTCCAACTATATATATAGAATCAAAAATACTTCCATTAAAATTCAATTTATATGGATTTTCATGTAAAGATGCCTTTATCTCATCATTCTCTTCTAAAACTAAATACTTATGTTTGTCATACAGATTTTCAAAATAAAAATCTACTTCATTCTCTCCATCTAAAAAACACTCTTGCCAAATTTTTTTAGCCTTTTCAAAATCCTCATCCATTCCATATCTTATCATATATTTTTACCTTCCTTACAATATTTCTCTTTTCTTTTGAAATTACTTATATTATAATTTAATTATAAAAAAAAATCCATGGTATTTAGGAGGAATTATGTATCAATTTAACTACACAATACAAAAAGATGATATTAATTATGGTGGGCATGTTGGAAATGAGAGAGCTTTACTTTTCTTTCAAATGGCTAGAATGAGTTTTTTCGAATCTCTTGGATTAAGTGAATTAGATTTAGGAGAGGGAGCTGGAGTTATACAAAAAAATGGTTTTGTAGAGTATAATAAACAACTCTTTTTAAATGATTCTATCACTATCAATATTACAAATATTGAATTTTCTAAAACAAGTTTTAATATGTTTTATGAAATTTTTAATCAAGATGGAGATAAAGTAATAAATGGCTCAACACTTCTTGTATCTTTTGATTATTCCAAACATAAAATAAAGAAAGTTCCAGAAACTTTTAAAGAGAGTGCTACTAAATTAATCAACGGTGATAATATATGAATATCTTAATTAGTGCTTGCCTTTTAGGAGTAGCTTGTAGATATGATGGAAATCCAAAGGGAGTAGAAAAAATTAAGAATTTAACTGAAAAATACAACCTTATCCCAATTTGTCCAGAACAATTAGGAGGACTCTCTACTCCTAGATATCCAGCTGAAATAAAAAGTGGAAAAGTTATCAATACTCATCATGAAGATGTTACCTCTCTATATAAAAAAGGAGCAGAGGAAACTCTCAAACTTGCTAAGATTTTCAACTGCTCAATAGCTATATTAAAAGCTAATAGCCCATCTTGTGGTTACGGGAAAATTTATGATGGAAGTTTCTCAAAAACTCTTATTGAGGGTAACGGAATTACTGCTGAACTCCTATTAAAAAATGGAATAAAAATTCTCAATGAAGAGTCATTAGAACTAGATAATCTTGTAACTACTCAGGTCTATAATTAAAAAACTAAGACTTTCTTCATAAAATTTGAAGAAGGTCTTTTTTTGTTGCCAAAAATATGATATACTATTTAAGTACTTTTTTGATTAGGAGGTGAACCATTATGAAAAATTTGACTTTTGAAGAACTTTTAGATAAACTTGAAAAAGCTCT
>JAHLFN010000055.1 GCA_018883725.1 Candidatus Fusobacterium pullicola
CTAGTACATGGTATGCTACACCCAGAGATGGGACATATAATAATAAAAAGACACCCTAAAGATAACTATGAAGGAAAGTGTCCATTTCATAAAGATTGCTTAGAGGGAATGGCAGCAGGTCCAGCTATAGAGGCTAGATGGGGGAAAAAAGGATATGAGCTACCATCAGATCATGAAGCTTGGGATTTAGAAGCTTACTATATAGCTCAAGGATTAGTTAACTTCATACTAACTCTATCTCCAGAAAAAATAATTCTAGGTGGTGGAGTTATGAAACAGGAACAACTATTTCCAAAGATAAGAAAAGAGATTGTTGAACTATTAAAAGGATATATTCAAACAACTGAAATTTTAGAAAATATTGATAACTATATTGTTTATCCTGAATTAGGTGATAATGCTGGTCTTCTAGGAGCAGTGGCTTTAACTCTAGAAAATAATTATTAAAAAAATAAAGAAGAGGGATGAATAAAATTTCCCTCTTCTTTTAAATTATCTATTTTTATCCTCATAAAACACAGGGATTTTATCCTCTTCTGCTACTTCTTTCTTAAGTATATATCTAGTTTTATAGTCTTTAAATAGTTTAAAGAAAGTTCCACTTAAAGATAGAATAACAGCGATATTTATAAAAGTAGGAATAGCAGTTGTAAAATCTGCAAACAGCCATACTTTAGCCCCAGGCATTCCTATTGTTGTAGCCATTACTACCATTACAAATCCAGGAACAGGGTAAAAAATTCTATAAAATTTTAAGATACTATCTTTTAATTTTGGAGATGATTTCATAAGATGTCTTAAGATAATCTCATAATAAGCATACCATCCAGAAGATGTAGTTACTCCAAATAGAAAAATTCCAACAGCGATAAATATTTTACTAGCCGATCCCATACCAGTTTCAAATGCACTTAAAGTAAGAGTCGCTCCAGTAGCTCCACTATTCCATACACCAGTGATAACAATAACTAAACAAGTTAAAGTACAAACAACCATAGTATCTACAAATACTTCAAAAGCTCCCCAAAGACCTTGTTTTATAGGATGATCAGTTTGAGCAGAAGAATGTATCATAGGAGAACTTCCCCAACCAGCTTCATTACTAAATACAGATCTAGCCATTCCAATTCTCATAGCTTGTCTAAAAGTAGCTCCAGTAAATCCACCAATAGCAGCAGTTCCATTAAAAGCACCTGAAAAAATAAGTCTAAATGTTTCAGGAAGATTATGAATATTTATTAAAACTATGTATAGAGCTGCTATTACATAGAAAAGGCACATAAAAGGAACAACTTTTCCAGCTAATTTTCCAAGAGATTTTATCCCACCAATGATAAGAATATAGTTACAAACGATATATATTATACTAGCGTATATTATTTTTATTCCAAAAGCTGAACTGATAGCTTCAGATACAGTATAATTTTGTACAGTTATAAAGAAAGTAGAGATAATTCCACCACCAAAAATTATAGCAGGAATAAACCACCACTTAATCCCCTTTTCTTCACCTAGTCCTTTTTCCATATAATAAGTAGGACCTCCATAAAGCTCCCCTTTTTCATCTTTTTCTCTATAATACACACCTAAAGAAACTTCAGCCATTTTAAGGATCATTCCAACAAAAGCAGCAATCCATAGCCAAAATAGAGCCCCAGGACCTCCAACAGCCATAGCAGTAGCTACTCCACCAATATTTCCAACACCTACAGAACCACCAATAGCAGTAGAAACGGCTTCAAAAGGAGTAATAAGTCCTTTTCCTCTCCTTCTGCCTTATTTCCTTTTTTTATAATTTTAAGAATAGTTTCTGAAAATATATGTTTAAGGTAAATAACTTGAAAAAATCCTAATTTAAAAGTAAAATATAGACCAGTTCCTAGAATTATCACAATAATAGGTAGTCCCCACAAAAAATTAACAAAAGCTTCGAAATAATTTAACATTTTTATATCTCCCCCATTTAAATTTTTTAACTTTTCTATTTACAACTATTAACAAATTCAACAAATATTTTTCTCATATCTTCGTTTCCTCTAGCAGTCATCATTTCAGGATGCCATTGTAATCCATAAAGGAATTTGTGATTTTTCATTTGAAAAGCTTCAATTACTCCATCTTCAGTTACAGCTATAATTGTTAAATTTTCCCCCAACTTATCAACTGCTTGATGATGAAAAGAGTTAGTAGAGATCTCTTTTCCAAAAAGTTTACTTAAGATATTATCGTTATCAGTAATTTTAACCTTATGAACTGCTAATTCAGGAAAAAAGTCTTGACTATGTTTTAATACTTCAGTTCCTTTATATCTTAGATCTTGAAAAAGAGTTCCACCTAAAAATACATTGATTAATTGATGACCTCTACAGATACCAAGTATAGGTTTATTAGTTTTAAAGAACTCTTTTAAGATAAGAAATTCACATTCATCTCTTTCTGGGGAGATGATTCCCATATTTTGTTCAAAATCTTGTCCATAGTAGCTAGGATTAATATCTACTCCTCCAGCAAAGATAATTCCATCAAGTAGTTCAAGTTGTTTTTTGATTACTTCTAGATTAGAGGTAACAGGTAAAACAATAGGAATACCTCCACTTTCTATAATAGATTTTGAATAGTCGATGCTGACAGTAGTTCTATGGTAGTTTCTAAGACCATCTTCTATTTCATAAGCTGATGTTATACCTATTATAGGTTTTTTCATATAAATCTTTCCTCCTTTTTTGTATTTTTTTTCCAAAATATTATAATAATAAAAATAATTTATTTTTTTTTATTATAACATAAATACAAAAGAGAGCAAGTATTAAATTAGAAAAAGTTTATTAAAATGTAACTATTTTTTATTTGAAAAATATAGAAAAAACTGGTAAAATGATAAGATGAGTTATTTTGTCAAAAATCAAAAAAGACTAAAAAAATGTTATTAATAGGAGGAAAAATAGTGAAAAAAGCTTCAATCATAACTTATGGTTGTCAAATGAACGTAAACGAAAGTGCAAAAATAAAAAAGATGTTCCAAAATATGGGATATGAAATTACTGATAATATAGAAGAATCTGATGTTACTTTTTTAAATACATGTACAGTAAGAGAGGGAGCAGCAACTCAAATCTATGGTAAATTAGGAGAGTTAAAGCACATAAAAGAAAATAAAGGTATGATAATAGGAGTAACTGGATGTTTTGCTCAAGAGCAAGGTATTGAGTTAGTAAAAAAATTCCCACAAATAGATATTGTTATGGGAAACCAAAATATAGGAAGAATACCGCAAGCTATAGATGATATAGAGCATGGAGTAGATAAGCATCTTGTTTTCACAGACTGTGAAGATGATCTACCACCTAGATTAGATGCTGATTTCGAATCTAAGAAAACAGCTTCAATCTCAATAACTTATGGATGTAATAACTTCTGTGCATATTGTATAGTACCATATGTTAGAGGAAGAGAGAGATCAGTTCCTATGGAAGAGATCTTACATGATGTAAGACAGTATGTATCTAAAGGATATAAAGAGATAATATTACTTGGACAAAACGTAAACTCTTATGGAAAAGAGTTCACAAATGGAGATAATTTTGCAAGGTTACTAGAGGAGATCTGTAAAGTAGAGGGAGACTTTATAGTTAGATTTGTTTCTCCACACCCTAGAGATTTCACAGATGAAGTAATTGATGTAATTGCTAAAAATGAAAAGATAGCAAGATCATTACACCTTCCATTACAAGCTGGATCATCAACTATATTAAAGGCTATGAATAGAGGATATACTAAAGAGCAGTATATAGCTTTAGCTAACAAAATAAAAGAAAGAATACCAGGAGTAGCCCTTACAGCAGATATTATAGTTGGATTCCCTGGAGAAACAGAAGAGGATTTCCAAGATACATTAGATGTAGTAAGAGAAATTCAATTTGACAACAGTTTCATGTTTATGTACTCTATAAGAAAGGGAACAAGAGCAGCTACTATGGAAAATCAAATAGATGAGGCTGTAAAGAAGGATAGACTTCAAAGATTAATAGATGTACAAACAGCATGCTCATTAGCAGAGAGTAAAACATATGTCGGAAAAACTGTAAGAGTGTTAGTAGAGGGAGAAAGTAAGAAAAACAAAGAGGTATTAAGTGGAAGAACTTCTACTAACAAGATAGTTCTATTTAAGGGAGATAAAGCTTTAGAGGGAACTTTCGTAAATGTAAAGATAAATGATTGTAAAACATGGACTTTATATGGAGATATTGTAGAGTAAAATATTATTTAATATTGAGGTGGATATGGATAGATTGGATAAGTTTCTTTTAAAGGAGCTTTTAGAGATAGCAAAACAGCTAGGATTAACAATAAAATCTGGAATAAAGAAAAATGAGATAAAAGAGTTAATTGAAAAGGATATCGAAAGTAAAGAGGGAACTGACATAGCATGGGGAGTTTTAGAAGTTCTCCCAGATGGATATGGATTTTTGAGAGGAACAAGTGTAGAAAAGGATATATATGTTTCAGCTTCACAAGTAAGAAAATTCAAATTAAGAACTGAAGATAGAGTCGTAGGAGAGGTAAGAGAACCTTCTGGAGATGAGAAAAACTATGCTTTAAAAAAGGTTTTACTAGTTAATGATGGAACTTTAGAAGCAGCTGAATCTAGAGTACCTTTTGAAGAGCTTATTCCAGCATATCCAACAGAGAAGTTTACTTTAGAAACAGATAGCAAGAATATATCAGGAAGAATAATAGATCTAATAGCACCAATAGGGAGAGGGCAAAGAGCCCTTATAATAGCTCCACCAAAAGCTGGAAAAACTATGTTGATAAGTAGTCTTGCAAACTCAATAATGCAGACTAGTAAAGATGTAGAGGTATGGATTTTATTAATAGATGAGAGACCAGAAGAGGTTACAGATATAAAAGAGACTGTAATTGGGGCACAGGTATTTGCTTCTACCTTTGATGAGGATCCTAAAAATCATATTAAAGTAACTGAAAGTATCTTAGAGAGAGCTAAAAGAAAAGTAGAAAATGGCGAGAATATAGTTATTTTAATGGATTCGTTGACAAGGCTTGCAAGAGCTTACAATATAGTGATACCATCTAGTGGAAAATTAATATCTGGAGGTATAGATCCGACAGCTTTATATTATCCTAAAAACTTTTTCGGAACTGCTAGAAATATTAGAGGGGGAGGAAGTTTAACTATAATTGCTACTGTTCTTGTAGATACAGGTAGTAAGATGGACGATATAATTTACGAAGAGTTTAAATCTACAGGAAACTGTGATATTCATTTAGATAGAAACTTAGCTGAACTTAGATTATTCCCAGCAATAGATATTCAACGTTCTGGAACTAGAAAAGAGGATCTATTAATTCCTAAAAAAGAGTTAGAAGCAATTTGGAAGATAAGAAGACATCTTTCAAAATTTGATAAAGCTGAAAGTTTAAAAAGATTAGTAGATACATTAAAAAGTACTCAAAGTAATAAAAGTATGCTAGAACAGTTTGAAAAAGGGGTAAAGGATGAGAAATAAGATAGTTGTACTTATAATATTAATCATAACTTTCTATGTTGGTATGTTAGTTGGAACTCCTTTTAAAACTGAAGTAGTAGATTTGAAGCAATTTACAGATTATTATGAAGAGGGAGCAGTAGAAACTGGAGGTTGGGAAGTTCAAGCTGATAACTTCTATACTTTTACTAGAGAATATTCAGTATTCGGAAGTAAAGGAACAGTAACTCCAGTAGATGAAAATAAAATTCCAGAAAAAAAAGTTTATGTAGTCCAAAAAGGTGATACATTATCAGAAATAGCAGAAGCCCATGGAATGGGACTGAGTGTTCTTATGGCAAATAACCCAGGAGTATCTGCAAATAATTTAAAAGTTGGACAAAAGCTTACAGTATTAACAGGAAATGGAATTTTCTATAAAGTTGGAAAAGGGGATTCTTTAAATAAGATAGCAGAGTTATTCAAAGTTAATATAGATGAAGTAAAGAAGATAAATAATCTTACTTCAAATACAGTTCAAGTTGGAGATACGCTGTATATAAAAAATCCTAATGTAACAAAATATCTAGGAACAACAAGTCCTACTGTTGATAATAGAAGTAGCTTAGGGTTTATAATGCCAATTAAGTATACAGGGTTAACAAGTCCTCAAGGAAATAGATTCCATCCAGTTTTAAAGAGATATATTTATCATGCTGGAGCTGACTTAAGAGCTCACTTTGTACCTCTTTATGCTTCAAAAGAGGGAAAAGTAACCTTTGCTGGAACTATGAATGGTTATGGTAAGATAATAATTATTCAACATAGTGGAGGATATGAAACTAGATATGGACATCTAGATAAAATTGGAGTTAGAAAAGGACAGTATGTAAAAACTGGAGAGTTAATAGGAAAAACTGGACAAAGTGGAAGGGTAACAGGACCACATCTTCACTTTGAGCTTAGAAAAAATGGAAAGGCTTTAAATCCAATGAAATATATGCCAAAAACAAAATAAAGAGGGATAATTATGAGTAGAGTAGTAAAAGTGGGTAACCTTTTAATAGGTGGAGGAAATCCAGTTGTAATACAATCGATGACAAATACAACAACAAGTAATGTAGAAGCTACAGTTGCACAAATTAAGAAATTAGAATCTGCTGGATGCCAAATGGTGAGAATGACAATTAATAACGAAGAGGCAGCTAAGGCAATAGGGGAGATTAAGAAAAGAGTAAATATTCCTCTATGTGCAGATATTCATTTTGATTACAAATTAGCTCTACTGGCAATAGAAAATGGAATAGATAAACTTAGAATTAATCCTGGAAATATAGGTTCTGATGAGAATATAAAGGCTGTTGTAGAAAAAGCAAAAGAAAGAAATATTCCAATAAGAATAGGTGTAAACTCAGGTTCAATTGAGAAACATATACTTGAAAAATATGGAAAACCAACTGCTGATGGAATGGTAGAAAGTGCAATGTATCATATAAATCTATTGGAAAAAAATGGATTTGAAGATATAATAATCTCACTAAAGGCAAGTAATGTTAAGATGATGGTAGACGCGTATAGAAAAATAAGCAAATTAGTAGATTATCCATTACATTTGGGAGTAACAGAGGCTGGAACAGCTTTTCAAGGAACTGTAAAATCTGCAATAGGAATAGGATCATTATTAGTAGATGGAATAGGAGATACAATAAGAGTTTCTCTTACTGAAGATCCAGTAGAAGAGATAAAAGTTGCTAAGGAAATACTTAAGGTTTTAGGACTTATAGATGCTGGAGTTGAGATTGTATCATGCCCAACTTGTGGTAGAACAGAGATAGATTTGATAGGGTTAGCTAAAAAAGTTGAAAAAGAGTTTGAAAACGAGAAGAGAAAGATTAAGATAGCTGTAATGGGGTGTATTGTAAATGGACCTGGAGAAGCTAGAGAAGCAGACTACGGTGTAGCTGGAGGAAAAGGTGTAGGAGTTCTTTTCAAAAAAGGACAGGTAGTTAAAAAGGTAGATGAATCTGAAATATTAATTGAGTTAAAAAAGTTAATAATGGAGGATATGGAAAATGAAAATATGGAGAGTAATAATTAGTGTACTTTTTATTCTTTTAACAGCGTGTACATCTATTAGAAGTAATGAAAATATCTCTTTAGATAAGATAGCTGGAAGAAAAAAAGTGGTTATAAATTATGATAGAGGAAGATATAATAGTGTAAAATTAGATAATATTGTTATTGATTCAGGAAGAGAGTATTATGTAAAAGAGGGAGCGTACACTCTTTCATACATAGAAGAAACATTCTTAAATGGATATATAGATCTTTCTTGGCAAGGAAGTAAGGGAAGAGCTGGAGATAGCAGTAGAAAAATTCCAACAAATAAAGTGGTAGAGATCCAAGAGGACACAGAGATAAACTTAGAGAATCACACAGTTCAAATTAATTTCTCTGGAAGTATAAATTCTAATAAGAAGTTTTAAACTTTTTTTAATAGAATGGCGTCTAAATGATATAAAAAAGTGTGAGGGTAGAAATTAATGGACTTTGATGAGATTTTCGAGGAGTATTTTGATAGGATATATTACAAAGTTTTAGGGGTAGTAAAAAATCCTGAAGATGCTGAAGACATATCTCAGGAAGTTTTTATGAGTGTCTATAGAAACTTAAAGAGCTTTCGTTCTGAAAGTAATATATATACTTGGATATACAAGATTGCAATTAATAAGATTTATGATTTTTTTAGAAAAAGAAAGATAGAGTTAGATATTAATGAGGAGATATTGATGTTAGAGGATAATAGCAATATTGAGACATCAATTTTTTTAGAGGAAAAATTGAAATTAATATCACCTAAAGAGAGAGAGATCGTAATACTGAAAGATATATATGGATATAAGTTAAAAGAGATAGCAGATATGAAAAATATCAATATCTCAACAATAAAATCTATATATTATAAGGCAATCAAGGATATGGGAGGAAATTGATATGGTATCACCAAAAGATAGAGTAAAAGCTAATATATATAAAGAGTTGTTTGAGCAGGAGAAAAGAAAAAATAAAAGAAAATCACTATTTTCAGTTTCACTATTTTTTCTAGGGATTTTTACAAGCTCGACTTATCAAATGTTAATTAGTGAGACGCCTATAGAATCAACTTTAAATTATGCTATAAATAAAACTACAAATAAGGTAAGTTATGGAAAGAGTGATTTATCTTTAGAGCATTTCTTTAATCCAAACTTTTTTGATGATAAAAAAATAGAGATAGATACTGATGAATTATTTGGATTAGATACGCAGATATAGTGGAGGACATCAATGAAAAAGATTATTTATTTCCTTGTAATAGTACTATGCTCAACAACAATAATTGCATCAGAGGGATTAGGAATAGTTTCAGATGAGGATTTTTTAAAGGTAGGAGTAACATCTGAAAATGTAGAAAAAGCTAAGATGATGGTAAATAGAGTTAGCACTAATTATAAGATGTTAATACTTGAGAAAAAACAACTAGAGTTAGAAGTGAATAAGTATGTGTTAGAGGGACCAGAGGCTAACCTTGAAAAGATAGATGCTATATTTGATAAAATAGGAGCAATAGAGGCAAGTATTTTAAAAGATAGAATAAGAAGTCAGATAGAGATGCAAAAATATATTACTCAAGAACAATATTTAAAAGCTAGAGATATAGCTATAAAGAGATTAAATACTCCAAAATAAGAGAGAGGGTGTTATAAACTAAAAGTTTGTAATACCCTCTTTTGTATCAACTAGAATATCTCCAGTTTAATATTTAGTTTTTTCAAATCTTCAAAGAAATTAGGATAGGATTTTGAAATTGCTTCAGCTCCATCAATAATTAAAGGTTTATCAAGCATTGTTGCAAAAATAGCAAGACTCATAACAACTCTATGGTCTTTATGTCCAAAAACTTCATTACAGCTAGTATAATTTCTTTTTCCTGTGATATAAATACTATCTTGATCAGAGTTTATATCTACTCCCAATTTTTTAAGCTCCATTTCCATAGCTTCTATTCTATCACTCTCTTTATATCTTAATCTATGAGCATTGTATATCTTAAAACTTCCATTACCATATGCAGATAATACAGTTAGAATAGGACCAAGATCAGGACAATTTTCAAGGTTAATATTATAGCTTTGTGGAATACCATTAAAAAATCTATATCCATTTTCAAGGGTTTCCACATCAATATGACATTTTTTTAAAATATCAATTATCTCTTTATCCCCCTGTTTAGATTTTGTATTCAATCCTTTACAAGTCAGATCGTTATTAATAGCACCCAATACTGCAAAAAAACCAAGTTGAGAAAAATCACCTTCTACATAGTAATCAGTTGGAGTGTAGTGTTGGTTTCCTTTAATAAAAATAGTCAACTCATCTAAAAATTCAATCTCTATTCCAAATCTATTTAACATTTCAATAGTTAAATCAATATATGATTTTGATTCAAAGGGAGGAATAATTTTAATAGTAGAATCTCCCTCAAGAAGTGGAAGAGTAAATAGCAATCCACTTATGAATTGAGAGCTAATATCTCCTCTAATGGTATAGTTAGTAGCTTTTAATTTACCAGATATCTCAATTTTTTCATTATCTTGAAAGTATAAAAGATTTTGACTTTTGAATATCTCTTCATATATTTTTTGTGGACGTTGGAGCAGTCTATTTCTACCTCTAAACTCAATTTTTTGATTAGTAAGTGAAAATATAGGAATGAAAAATCTAAGGGTAGAACCAGATTCATTACACTCTATAATATTTTCCTTTAAATTAGAAAAATTTTTAACTCCTTCAATATATAAATTATTACCTTCTTCTGTTATAATAGCTCCAAGTTTTCTCATTCCTTGAATAGTAGCAATGATGTCATCAGAGTAAGCTATATTTTCAATTTTACTTTTACCATTTGCAAGAGAGGCACAGATAATAGCTCTGTGTGCCATACTTTTTGAAGGTGGAAGAGTAACTTCACCAGAACATTTTGATGGATATATTTTAACTTTCATAATAACTCCTTAATTTTTTTCTATATTTTACAACTTTTTCTCTTAAAATAATAGTCTTGAAAAATAAATTTAGGAAATATAAATATATGATTTGACGTATTTTATAAAAAATGGTATAATTTATAAGTCGTTTATGTCTAAAAAAATAGTATAAAACATATTTATGGGGATAGAACATTAAAAACTGAATAAGGGAGTGAGAACAATTTATAAGAGCAAGGATATTATTTTAACAGGATTTGCACTATTTGCAATGTTATTTGGAGCAGGAAACTTAATATTTCCACCAACTGTAGGATATATAGTAGGAGATAACTGGAAATTAGCAGCTTTTGGTTTTTGTATTACTGGAATTGGTTTTCCATTAATGGGAATAATAGCTTCAGGTTTTGCTGGTACAGAACTGGATCACTTTTCAGATAAAGTATCACCACTATTTAGTAGAGTTTTTAATACTGTCTTAATTTTAGCAATAGGACCATTTTTAGCTATACCAAGAACTGGAGCAACAGCTTATGAAGTAATGGTACTTCCACATTTAAATGGAGATAGTTCAATATTAAAGTATCTATTTCTAGCAATTTATTTTGGAGTTGTTTTACTATTTTCTTTGAGAGAGAGTGAAGTAATAGATAGAATAGGGAAAATTTTAACTCCAATTCTTTTAATAGTTTTAGCTATTATAATATTTAAAGGGGTATCTACTCCGATAGGAGAGGTAATAGCAACAGGAACGACAAATAATTTTAGATATGGATTCTATAATGGGTATCAGACAATGGATACTCTTGCAGCTATTATATTTGCAAGTATAATTTTAAAAACTATAACTGGAAAAAATAAAGATTTAGGAAGAAAAGAGCAATTAGTATTTTTATTAAAAGCTAGTGGAATAGCTGTATTAGGATTAGCAATAGTATATGGAGGACTTTTATATATAGGTGCAACTTCAACAGCTGTATTAGAAAATAGAGGAACAACTCAGCTTTTAAATGATATTATAGCAAGACTTTTAGGAAAAACTGGAAATATTCTTCTAGGTATCTGTGTTGCTGGAGCATGTCTTACTACTGCAATAGGGCTTACAGCTACAGTTGGAGATTATTTTAGTTCAATATTAAAAATTAAATATGAAAAAATAGTTATTATTAATGTTTTAGTAAGTTTTATTTTTGCTAGTTTTGGTGTTGATTTAATAGTTCAGATAGCAGCTCCAATATTAACTTTTATATATCCAATAGCTATTGTTCTTATAGTTTTAAACTTCTTTAAAAAATATTTAGGAAGTAGAGGAGTATTTATAGGGTGTGTAATAGGAGCTGGATTGATAGGAGCAGTTGAAACTTTACAAATGTTAGGAGCATGTCCAGTTACAATAGCAACTCTATATACAAGGCTACCTTTCCAAGATTATGGATTAGCTTGGATATTACCAAGTATAGTATTTGGAGTAGTATTTAGAGTGATAGAGAAGATAAGAAAGTAAAATAATTTAATTATATAAAGGGAAAAAGCCTACTAATAGTAGATTTTTTCCTTTTTATATTTATATACAAAATATTTTCTAGTATGGTATAATATAGTGAATAGAGAATGTATAGGAGAAAAATAATGGATATAAAGGAAACATTAACAGTATATGCTAATGAAGATGATAAAGGTAAAAGAATAGATAAATTTTTAAATGAGTTGATAGATGATGCAACTAGATCATATATCCAAAAGATAATAGATAATGGATTAGTAGAGATACAGGGAAAAAAGATTACAAAGAGTGGAAATAAATTAAAGGGAACGGAAACGATTGTTGTAAATATTCCAGAGGATGAGGTGTTAGATTTAATACCAGAAGATATACCACTAGATATAATTTATGAGGATAGTGATATAGTGGTAATTAATAAATCACCTAATTTAGTGGTACATCCAGCCCATGGAAATTATACAGGAACACTTGTGAATGCTCTTTTATATCATATAAAGGATCTATCTACAATAAATGGAGTGATAAGACCAGGTATAGTTCATAGATTGGATAAGGATACAAGTGGAGTAATAGTAGTAGCGAAAAATGATGAGGCTCATGGAAAACTTTCAGAGATGTTTAAAGAGAAAACTTTAGAAAAAACCTATGTTTGTATAACAAAGGGAATATTTAAGGAAAAAAGTGGAAGAGTAGAAACTTTGATAGGAAGAGATCCTAGAGATAGAAAGAAGATGGCGGTAGTAAATGAGAATGGAAAGATAGCTATCTCAAATTATGAAGTTTTAGATGAGGGAAAAAATCACTCTTTAGTTAAGGTAAGAATAGAAACTGGAAGAACTCATCAAATAAGAGTTCATATGAAACATCTTAATCACCCAATAATGGGAGATACAACCTATGGAAATGGGAGCGAAGGAGCAGAGAGACAGATGCTACACGCTTACAGTTTAAAATTTACACATCCTACAAAAAATATTGAGATGAGGGTAATTGCTCCATTACCTGAAGATTTTAAAAGAGCGGCAAGACATGTGGGAATAGATATATCTAAGATAGAAAGTGAGATAAAAGATGGAGAGTAATTTACTTTATCAATTTGATTTAGAAAAAGGAACAGAGATAATAGGAGTAGATGAAGCTGGAAGAGGACCTCTTGCTGGGAGTGTCGTAGCAGCAGCAGTAAAATTAAAAAAATATTCAGAAAAACTTCAGGAGATAAATGATTCTAAGAAACTTACTGAGAAAAAGAGAGAGAAACTTTTCGATATTATTATGGAAAATTTTGAAGTAGGTATAGGAGTAGCTTCAGCTCAAGAGATAGATGAGATAAATATATTGAATGCAACTTTCTTAGCTATGAGAAGAGCTATAGAGGAGTTAGGAAAAAAGAGTAGTACAGATGTTCTGATACTTGTAGATGGAAATTTTAAAATAAGAGAGTATAATGGAGAGCAGGAACCGGTGATAAAAGGGGATGCGAAGAGTTTATCTATAGCAGCAGCTTCTATAATTGCAAAGGTAACAAGAGATAGGATGTTAGTTGAAGAGGGAAAAGAGTATCCAGAATACCACTTTGAAAAACATAAAGGATATGGAACAAAGGCTCATAGAGAAGCTCTTTTAAAGTATGGACCAACACCTATTCACAGAAAGACATTTTTAACAAAAATATTGGGAGAAAATGCAAAATAATAGAAGTGTTGGAGATAGGTATGAGGAGTTAGCTACAAAGTTACTTATCTCAAGAGGATATGAGATACTAGAGAGAAATTATAGAGTTAAAGCTGGCGAGATAGATATAATTGCAAGGATAGAGGACACGATAGTATTTGTAGAGGTAAAGTATAGAAAAGATAGTAGATTTGGTTATGGAATAGAGGCAGTTGATTATAGAAAGATTAGAAGAATATATAAAGCTGCCGAAATTTATCTGACTTTGAATAGAAAATTATCATCTAAGATTAGATTTGATTGTATAAGTTTTTTAGGGAAAAAAATATCTTGGACAAAAAATTTAACATGGGGTGATGAAATTGGATTTTAAATGTGTAAAATGTGGATGTGAAAAATATCAAGTAAAAACAACAGTTATTCCAGAAAAAAGCCCTGGTTTAAAGCTAGAGTTTGGAACTTATTATATAAAAACCTGCCTTAACTGTGGATATACGGAGATGTATTCTGCAAAGATAGTGAATATGGAGAAAAATGATAAGAAAAAACCTTGTCCAGAGTATTAAAAATCTGGTTTTTTCTCAAAGATGTCCAATATGTAAAAAAATTTCCCAAGATAACAGTTATATTTGTGAAGAGTGTTATTTTACTCTAAGAAAAAAGGGTAAGATAAAAAATATTGAAAATTATTACTATTTGTATTATTATAACGATGAGATAAAGAGATTAATAGCTGATTTTAAATTAAAAAATAGAAAAAGTTTAGGAAAAGAGATATCCTCTATTATTAAGAGACCTTTAACAGAACTTATTTTAGAGAAGGAAATTGATATGATATTGCCTGTTCCTATAAGTAAAGAACGGGAGAAAGAGAGAGGCTTTAATCAAGTAGAGGAGTTACTTGATAATTGTGGTATAAAGTATCAGAAGATAGAAAGAGAAAAAAATACTAAACATATGTATGAGTTACTCAATAGTGGAAGTAGAAAGGAAAATATCTACAATGCCTTTAGAAATAGAGGATTAGATATAGAGGGAAAGAATATACTGATTGTAGATGATATTGTAACAACAGGAAGTACAATAAAAGAGATGGTAAAGGAGATAAAGAAGGTTGGAACTCCCAATAATATATATGTTTTCTCTTTAGCTGTTTCAAAAATTTTTAAGCCATAGATTAGGAGAGAAGATGGAGTTATATATAGATAATAAAAAGGTAGAGTTAAAGCAAAAAAGATTTAAAAGCTTTGGACGAATGATAAATGAGATAACAAAACAACTGACTCAAGATAATAAAGTTCCATATAAGTTTTATATAAACGGGGAAAAATTGAAAGATAATACTGTTGTAAATTTAAAAGATTTGAAATTAGTAGAAGTAATAACTAAAACAGAGGGAGAGATGTTGCTAGACTCAATAATGAGAGCTAAGGAACAGATTGATATATTTTTCTCAATTTTTGATTCTGAAGATGACGAAGAGGAGAATTCTGGAAAAACAGCAGTAATGGTGAGTGAGATAGAGATAGTAGAGAGAGGAATATTTTTAAGATGGTTCTATAATCTATTATTACTTATAAAAGCTAGTGGAGATTTAGATTTTGTATATAGTGATTTTGATGAATATATAGCTGAGTTTGAACGTGAGATGGAACAAGCTGAAAAAGCTTATGATGCCCATGACTATGAAACATTTGTAGAGATGCTAGAATTTTCTATAGGAGATCTACTACAGGACTTCTATGAAAATGCTGAAAATTACTATAGTGATATTTTAGAAGAGGAAAATCGTAAAAGATTGCTCAATTAAGAGTTAGTTACTGACCAATGTAATAGTTGAAAATTGCTAAGCTCTATGATAAGATGTAAAATAAGAGTAAATATAATTATAATGGAGGAAATTTCATGAGAACAAATGTAATAGCTGGAAACTGGAAAATGAATAAAACAAATGCAGAAGCTGTAGAAATGCTTACTGAATTAAAAGGATTAGTAAAAGATGTAGAAGGAGTAAAAATAGTAATAGGAGCTCCATTCACAGCTTTATCAGATGCTGTAAAAGCAGTAGAAGGAAGTAATGTAGAGATAGCTGCTGAAAACGTATATCCAAAATCATCAGGAGCTTATACTGGAGAAGTTTCTCCTACAATGTTAAAAGCAATAGGAGTAAAATATGTAATCTTAGGACACTCAGAAAGAAGAGAGTACTTCTGTGAAACAGATGCATTTATCAACGAGAAAGTAAAGGCTGTACTTGCAGCTGGAATGACTCCTATCCTATGTGTTGGAGAAAAATTAGAAGATAGAGAAGCTGGAAGAACTACTCAAGTAAATGAAACTCAAGTAAGAGAAGGATTAAAAGATATAACAGCTGAAGAAGCTAAAAATATAATCATAGCTTATGAGCCAGTATGGGCAATAGGAACAGGAAAAACTGCTACTCCAGAAATGGCACAAGAAACTCACAAAGAGATTAGAGATGTATTAAGATCTATGTTTGGTGCTGTAGCTGAAGAGATGGTAATCCAATATGGAGGATCAATGAAACCTGAAAATGCTGCTGAATTATTAGCTCAAGCTGATATCGATGGTGGATTAATAGGAGGAGCTTCATTAGAAGCAGCTTCATTTGCTAAAATAGTTTTAGCTGCTAAATAGTTAAATTTTAGGAGGAGTAAAATAATGAAAAAACCAGTAATGTTAATGATATTAGATGGTTGGGGAATAAACAAAAATGCAGATCAAAAAAATGCTATAACTGCTGCTAACCCAGAAACATTTAATAGACTTATGAAAGAGTATCCTCATTCAGAATTACAAGCTTCTGGAGAGGCAGTAGGATTACCAGAAGGACAAATGGGTAACTCTGAAGTAGGACACTTAAATATAGGATCTGGAAGAATAATATATCAACCATTAGTAGAAATTTCAAAAGATATTAAAGAGGGAACAATATATGAAAACCCAGTATTAAAAGAGGCTTTTGAATATGCAGTAGCTAATGGGAAACCAGTTCACTTTGGTGGACTTCTATCAAATGGTGGAGTACACTCTCACATAGATCACCTATTTGGACTTTTAGCTATGGCTAAAAAATATGGAGTAAAAGCTTATGTACACGCTTTCCTAGATGGAAGAGATACAGCTCCACAATCAGCTAAAGGATTTATAGAAGAGTTAGAAGCTAAGATGAAAGAGTTAGGAGAGGGATCAATAGCTACTCTTTCTGGAAGATACTATGCTATGGACAGAGATAAGAACTGGGATAGAGTAAAATTAGCTTATGATGCTATGGTTTTAGGAGTAGGAAATAAAGCTAATTCAGCAATCGAAGCTATAGATGCGTCATATGCAGAAGGAAAAACAGATGAATTTGTTGTTCCAACAGTTGTAGATGCTAATGGTTTAATAAAAGCTGGAGATGTATTTATCAACTTTAACTTCAGACCTGATAGAGCAAGAGAGATAACAAGAGCTTTAAATGATAAAGAGTTTACAGGATTTGAAAGAGAATACCTAGGATTAAAATTCTACTGTATGCGTCAATATGATGCGACAATAGATGCTCCAGTTGTATATGGAGAAAAAGATATCACAAATACATTTGGAGAAGTTTTAGCAAAAGCTGGAATGAAACAATTAAGAACTGCTGAAACTGAAAAATATGCTCACGTAACTTTCTTCTTTAACGGAGGAAAAGAGGAGCAATTTGCTGGAGAGGATAGAAAATTAGTTGCATCTCCAAAAGTAGCAACTTATGATTTACAACCAGAAATGTCAGCTTGTGGAGTAACAGAAGGGCTAATGGAAGCTTTAAACTCTGGAGAGTATGATGTTATAATAGTAAACTATGCTAACCCAGATATGGTAGGACATACAGGAGTATTTGATGCTGCAGTAGCTGCTGTTAAGAAAGTAGATAAGTGTATTGCTAAGGTTTCTGAAAAAGTTTTAGAACTAGGAGGAACTTTATTAATTACAGCTGACCATGGAAACGTAGAGTTAATGGAAGATCCAGAAACTCATATTCCATTCACAGCTCACACTACAAACAACGTACCATTTATCTTAGTTTCTAACGAATACAAAAATGCTAAGTTAGAAGATGGAAAATTATCTGATATAGCTCCAACTATGTTAGATATCTTAGGACTTGCTAAGCCAGAAGAGATGAATGGAAAATCTTTATTAGTAAAATAGTGATGTAAAAAGTTTTACCAAATAATATTGGTAAAAAATAGATAGCTTTTATATATAGCTCCAGTGGGGTTTCCGCTGGAGTTATTTTGTTATTAAAAACTTATTAAATTTTTTATTTAAATATATATTGAAAATTTTTATTAAATATTAGAATTTTATTGAAAAATAAAAAGGTGTTAGTACCTTTAAGGTACTAACACCAGAAATTCTCTCTTTTATTTTTTATAATCTGAATAGTAAGTCATAGTAAGTAGGGATAGGCCAAACTGTTTTATCAACTAGAAGTTCTAAAGAGTCTACAACAACTCTCATTTGATTAAGTAGAGGTACTAAATTACTATTGTAGAAGCAAGCTCTTTCATAATCATCAGTTATCATAGTGGCAGTTCTTAAACCTTCATTTAATTCAGTAATACAATTTTTTAATTTATTTTTGAAGTTGATAACTTTTATTAAATGTTCCTTATCAAATTGGATATACTCTTCTTCTTTTAAGGCTTCTCTAACACTATTGATCATTTGAGAGATGTTAGTTACATATTTTATTATACATGGATATATCTCATTTCTAGCCATTCTAATAGCAGTAGAGATCTCTATATTAGTTTGCTTATTATATCTTTCACTATATACTTTAAATCTTGAATAAAGTTCATTTCTAGATAAAACTCCGTTTCTTTCAAAAAGGTCAATAGTCTCCTCTCTGATAAAAACAGGGATACCCTCTACAGTATTTTTTAAATTAGAAAGACCAAGTTCTTTAGCTCTATCTATCCAAGAACTCTCATATCCATTTCCATTGAATATAATTCTTTTATGTAAATTATATCTCTCTTTTATTAATTTGATTATATATTTATTAATATTTTTTGTAGGATCAGTTTTTTCAAGAATATCAGCATACTCTCCTAATATATCAGCTACGATAGTATTAATTATAAATACAGGAGTTGAAGCTGAGGCACTAGATCCAGGCATTCTAAATTCAAATTTGTTTCCTGTGAAAGCAAATGGAGAAGTTCTATTTCTATCAGATAGATCTCTAGGAATTTTAGGAATACGAACTCCAATATCTATAGTATCTTTAATATCATTTGATTCTAAGAAAGAGGCATTTCCTATATTTTCAAATAATTCTTGTAACTGTTCACCTAAGAATATAGAGATAACAGCAGGAGGAGCCTCATGTCCACCAAGTCTATGGTCATTTCCAGGTGTAGCTGTACAAGCTCTTAAGACATCAGCATATCTATCAATTCCTTCAACTACAGCCATTGTATAAAGTAGGAATTGTAGATTATCTGGAGTTAGATTATCTGGATCATAAAGATTAATTCCAGAATCAGTAGCAAGAGACCAGTTACAATGTTTTCCAGAACCGTTTACACCTTGGAAAGGTTTTTCATGTAATAGTGCAGCTAGTCCATGTCTATTTGCCACTTTTTTAATAGTATCCATAGCTAGGTGGTTTTGATCTACAGATACATTTGCTGATGTAAACATTAAAGCTATTTCAAATTGGTTAGGGGCTACTTCATTGTGTTTAGTTTTAGCCATAACTCCAAGCTTCCAAAGTTCAGCATCTAGCTCAGACATAAATATCTCTACTCTCTCTTTTATAGTACCGTAGTAGTGGTCATTCATCTCTTGACCTTTTGGAGGAAGATTTCCAAATAGTGTTCTTCCAGCTAGGGCTAAATCTTGTCTTTTATCCCAAAACTCTTTTTCAACAAGGAAATACTCTTGTTCAACTCCAAGGGTAACATTGATATGTTTAGTATCAAAATCTCCAAGAAGTTTTTGAATTCTTAAAGCTTGGTTTTCAATTGATTTGATTGATCTTAAAAGTGGAACTTTTTTATCAAGAGCTTCTCCATTATATCCAACAAGTGCAGTAGGAATATAAAGAGATTTAGTTACTCCTTCTCCTTTAATAAACATTGGAGAACTAGTATCCCAAGCAGTATATCCACGAGCTTCAAACGTAGATCTTAATCCACCATTAGGGAAAGAAGAGGTATCGGCTTCACCTTTAATTAGATCTTTTCCAGAAAATTGAGACATTATAGTCCCTTCAGAAGTGACAGAAATGAAAGATTCGTGCTTTTCAGCAGTAAGTTCAGTAAGAGGTTGGAACCAGTGAGTAAAGTGAGTAGCTCCCTTTTCAGTAGCCCAGCTTTTTACAGCGTTGGCAATAACATCAGCAACTTCAAGAGACATTTCGGCCTCACCAGATTGCACAGCCTTGAATTTTTTAAAAATAGAACTAGGGACTCTACTCTTTAATTCAAGTTCTGAAAAATAATTTACTCCAAAGACGTCTAACATAGTGTTCATTTAAGAAATCCTCCTTATGAAATATAGATTAAATAAAAAATTCAGTACTATAATCATATATAACTTAAAAAATAAATACGATTTTTATTCATGAAATTGATTATATTAATAGAGATTTTAACATATGTTCATAATATAATCAATGATTTTTTTAAAAACTTTTTATATAATTAAAAAATTGAAAAAAATTACAAAATAAGATATAATTTTATAGAGTATAGGAATAGGGAAGAAGGGGTGGATTTTTTAATGGAGAGATTACTAGGAAAGTGTGTATATGAAGGGATAGTAATAGGTGAAACATATCTAGATATAGACACTAATTTGCAGAATGAAAAGGAAAATATCCCCTTTGAAGATATTGATAAAGAGATTTTAAGATTAGAAATAGGAATACAAAGAGCAATTTCAGATTTAAGAGGATTGAAAATTGATTTAAAGGGAAAAGTAGATGAGAAAGAATTAGAGATAATAGAGGCTCATACCCTACTTTTAGAGGATCCTATGTATATTGCTGATATCAAAAAGATGATAAGAAAAGAGCAAAAAAAATCTGAATATGCAGTAAAAGATGTAACAGAAAAATTTGTAAGACTTTTTGAGAATATTGATAGTCCAATATATAAGCAGAGAGGATTGGATATAAAGGATGTATGTAACAGACTTATTGAAACTTTAAAAAGTGAGAATGAAGACTATAAAGTTTTTGATGAAAAGATACTTATAACTAAAGAGATATATCCTACAGAGTTATTGAAACTTCATAGAGAAGGAATAAATTTAAAAGGAATTATAATGGAGTATGGAGGAGAAACTTCACATCTAGCAATATTGGCAAAGGCTCTTAAGATACCTACTCTTATGGGAGTGAATGATGTATTCAATCACAATTGGAAAGAGAGAATTATACTTGATACTACTGAAGAAAATATGTGTGTAATAACTGATCCAACAGAGGAGCAGATAGCTGAGTATGATAAAAAAAGGAAAAAGTTTTTACGAAAGTTAGATTTAATAAAAAGAGGTGCTCATCTTCCAAGTATTACAAAGGATGGAATCGATATAAAGCTTTACTTAAATTTAGGAGATGGAGAGCAGGATAAGGAGAATGAGATTTCAAGAGAGTTAGTTGAAGGGGTAGGTTTACTTAGAACAGAGTTAATCTATATGAAAAATCAAAATTTTCCAACAGAGGAGCAACAGATAGAGAAGTATGCTCAAATTTTAAATGGCTTTTCAAAGGAGCAACCAATAATAATTAGAACATTAGATATTGGAGCTGATAAGCAACTTTCATATTTTAAAGTAACAGAGGAGGCTAATCCATTCTTAGGATTAAGAGGAATAAGATTTTGCTTAAAATATAGAGAGATTTTCGAAACACAGTTGAGAGCAATATTAAGATTATCTGAAGAGAGAAATATTAAAATAATGTATCCTATGATAACTACATTAAATGAGATGAGAGAAGCTAATAAAATATTGGAAAAAGTAAAAGAGGATTTAAGAAAAGAAAATATAAAATTCAATGAAGATATAGAAATTGGAATAATGGTAGAGGTTCCATCAGTTATAATGATGGCAGAAGCTTTTGCTAAAGAGGTGGATTTTTTCAGTGTAGGAAGTAATGACTTAACTCAATATATATTAGCAACAGATAGATTGTCAGAGACGGTAGGAGAGCTATATAGTTCATATAATCCAGCTGTTTTAAGGGCAATATACCATATAAAGAAAGCAGCAGATAAATATGATAAAAAGATATCTGTTTGTGGAGAGATGGCTGGAGATTTAAAAGGCTTGGTAGCTCTTTTAAGTCTAGGAATAAAGGATCTAAGTATGGTAGAATCTTCAATCTTATCAGCTAAATCACTAGTGAGAAATTTAAATTATAAAGAGTTAGAGGAGATAAGAGAGAGGATTTTAACAGAAGAAACCCCAGAAGGTGTAAAAGAGCTATTAAAAAATTATATAAATTATTAAAATTAGGAGATATAGATATGAAAAGTAGAATAGTAGAGATAAAGAATAAAGCTGGTCTTCATGCAAGACCATCATCACTGTTTGTTCAATTAGTTACAGGATTTGATTCTGATATTACAGTAAAATGTGATGATGAGGAGATAAATGGAAAGAGCATAATGGGACTTATGTTATTGGCAGCAGAGCAAGGAAGAAAGCTTGAACTTATAGCTGATGGTCCAGATGAAGATGAGATGCTAGATGCTCTAGTAGATTTAATTGAAGTTAAAAAATTTAATGAGGAATAGTTATGGAGATTATAAGAGCAAAACATATGGGATTTTGTTTTGGAGTTGCTGGAGCTATTAAAATGTGCTATAAAGTTTCTAGTGATGAAAAAAATAAAGGAAAAAGAATATATATTTTAGGTATGTTAGTTCATAATGAACATGTAGTGAGTGAGCTTTCTAAGCAAGGATTTAAAATTGTTGAAGAAAGAGATATCTTAGCTGAAAAAGATGAATTACAGAAGGGAGATATAGTAATAATAAGAGCTCATGGAACATCAAATAAAATTTTTCAAGCTTTGGTTGAAAGAGAGGTAGAGATCTATGATGCTACTTGTGTCTTTGTAACTCAGATAAGAAAAACTCTTGTAGATATGGAAAGTCAAGGATATGATATAATATTTATAGGTGATAAGGAGCATCCAGAGGTAAAGGGAATAATATCTTTTGGAAAGAGAGTATCTGTTTGTAATGATTTAGAGGAATTAAAAAATTTGGAAATAGATCCTCAAAGAGAGTATTGCTTACTTACTCAAACAACTTTAAATAAAAAAAAGTTAGAAAAAATAAAAAGTTATTTGGAAAATACACATCAAAATGTTAAAATATTAGATAAGGTATGTGGAGCTACTCAAGTTAGACAAGAAGCAGTAGAAGAGTTAGCTAAACAGGTGGATATACTTATAGTTATCGGTGGAAAAACAAGTTCAAATACAAAAAAGCTATATGATATATCAATGAGTTTTAATCCTAATACATATCTGATTCAAGATGAAACTGACTTAAAAGATGAGTGGTTTGAAGGAAAGAGTAAGATAGGTATTACAGCGGGAGCCTCAACACCAGAAGAAATAGTAATTAAAATAGAAAATCAAATAAGGGGGATTCATTAATGTATAACAACGAAAATTATGATGAATTTGAAGCTCTGTTAAATGAGTACTTACCAGCAGAGGAAAAAACAAAGGTAAGAGCAAAAGGAGTAATTGCACAAAGAGATAGAAACTTTGCTTATCTTGATGTACAAGGACAACCAACAAGTGTTAGAGTTAGAAATGAAGAGCTTTTAGACTATAATATAGGTGATGAAGTAGAGATTCTTTTAGTTGGAGAAACTGAGGATGGAGAGTTCATCATCGGTTCTAGAAGAAGAATTGATATGGAAAATAGTTTAAAAAGAATAGAGGAAGCTTTTGAAAATAAAGAGATCCTTACAGGAAAAATAGTTAAAAGAATAAAAGGTGGATATATAGTTGAAGCTTTATTCCATCAAGGATTTTTACCAAATTCTTTATCAGAGATTAATATGAATGAAGGAGATAACTTCATCGGTAAAGAAGTTCAAGTTATGATAAAGGATATTCAAGTAGAGAAGGATAAGAAAACTAAAAAAATAACTTTTTCAAGAAAGGATATCACTCTTCAAAAAGAGGAGCAAGAGTTTTCTCAATTAAAAGTAGGAGATGTAGTTAAAGCTGAAGTAACTGATATTTTAGACTTTGGATTATTAGTTAAAATTGGACATTTAAAAGGATTTGTTCACATCTCTGAAATCTCTTGGAAAAAATTAGAAAAATTAACTAATGAGTTTAAAAAGGGAGATATAATAGAGGGAGTAGTAATCTCTTTAGAAGCTGAAAAGAAAAATGTTAAACTATCTATAAAAGCTCTAACTAGAAATCCTTGGGAAGTTGTTGCAGAAACTGTAGGAGTAGACTCTGTAGTTGAAGGAAAAGTAACAAAATTACTTCCATATGGTGTATTTGTAGAGATAGCTGATGGAGTAGAGGGACTTGTTCATATGTCTGATTTTACTTGGAATAAGAAAAAAGTAAATCTTGGAGAGTTTGTACAAGTTGGAGATAATATAAAAGTAAGAGTACTTGAATTTGTACCAGCTGAAAGAAAATTAAAACTAGGAATAAAACAATTATGTGAAAATCCTTGGGATTCAGCTGAAGAGAGATTTGCAGTTGGAAAAGAGTTAACTGCAAAGGTTTTAGAAGTAAAACCATTTGGATTATTTGCAGAGGTTGAACCAGGAGTAGATGTATTTATTCACCAATCAGATTATAACTGGCAAGGTGAAGTTAATAAAAAATTCTCTGTAGGAGATACAATTAACTTTAAAGTTATCGAATTAAATATGGATGATAACAAAATAAAGGGAAGTATAAAAGCATTAACTAAGAGTCCTTGGGAAGTAGCTTTAGAAAACTATAAAGTGGGACAAACAGTTGAAAAAGAGATAAAAAATATAATGGATTTTGGATTATTCTTAAATCTATCTAAAGGAGTAGATGGATTTGTTCCAACTCAAATGGCATCAAAAGATTTCATAAAAAATCTAAAAGATAAGTTTAAAGTAGGAGATATCGTAAAGGCTCAAATAGTTGAGATAGATAAAGAGAAACAAAGAATAAAACTATCTATTAAAAAGATAGAGCAAGAGGAAGAAAGAAGAGAGAATCAAGAACTTCTTTCTAAATATGGAACATCTTCTACTGAAGAGTAATAGATAATCAGATAATTGAGGGATTGTAGAAGATTAAACTTCTAAATCTCTCATTTTTTCTTAATAAATTATAGAAATTTTTATATGTAAAGAATTTTAAAAAATATTATACAAAAAACTTTTAATTGCCATAAGATAGACACATAAAAGAGGTATACTTAAAACATAATAAATCTTTCCCCAAGATATTTTAATATAGATTAGTAAAAACAACAGAGTTATCAAGTTCTCTGTTGTTTTTATTTTTTGTATTTTATTTATGTAAGGATTTGATAAGGTTATACTCTTCAGGAGTATCTATATCTAAAAATTCAAATTTATTAGGAAACTCTACAAAGGAGATAAGAGGTGAATTTTTAATAACCTTTTTTCCTCCTACATCACCAGAGAGGTTTAGTAACTCTCTTTTTTTTTCTTTTGGAAAAAATACTGGGGAGAATCTTTCCCCTTCAGCTCTAGGAATAGTGATATATTTATATTTTAGAAAGTTGAAGTATATTTTTAAAAGAGTATCTCTAGTTAAAAGTGGCTGATCTCCAGTGAAAAAAGCAATCCCTTCTCCAGTAGCATTACTAATTCCTAATTTTATACTCTCACTCTGTCCCAGGTGAGCTAATTTATTTTCTAAATATTGATAGTTATATTTTTTAGATAAATTTTCTACCCACTCCTCTCTCCCACAAACATATATATTATAGAATGGAATATATGAGAGTTTTTCAAAAGTATAATCCAGTAAGGTGGTATCTTGATATGGTAGTTTTAATTTATTTTCTCCCATTCTACGTGAATATCCAGATGCCATTACAATAGCATCTGTAGGAGAATATTTAAAAAATGTACCTTCTTTTATTGAACCTAATATTAGCTTATAGGATAGATTTTTTTTGTATAAAAGGTTACAAACTTCTAAAGCAGTTGAAAATCTATTTAGATAATTATCTCCATCAATTCCATTAAAGAAGATATATTTATTATTAGAAGATGAATTTTTGAAAAAATCTCCCTTAAAAATATAATCAACTAAAAATTCTTTATCTACAATCATATTGATAAAATTTTTAAATTTTTCTTTAAAAATTTCAAATCGATGAATATTGGATTCGTTTAATTTTAAATTCAAGATATCTAAATTAACTACTCCAATTACCTTATTAGAAAAAGATGGAATACAAGGTTCTGTATCATTCCAAGCTTTTATCTTTAGTTCTTTAGCTCCATCTCCTTCAATTAAAATATAGTCAAATTTTTCCTTTAAATCAAATATTTTTTCATAGGAAAGAGAGTATAATTTACTATTTTCTATTCTTTCTCCATAGATAATAATATTTTTATTATTTCCCTTAATTTTACTATCTGATGTTATTAATTCTTCAAAATTATCAGGATGTGGAACATAAATTTTAGTAGTTGTAGTAACAAGAACTCTACCTAGAGAGGCAAGTTCTCTAGCTAAAGAAAACATTAAAGAGGTTTTCCCACCAGCCCCTGTAATAGTTATAATGTCCCCTTTTTTTATATCAAATTCTTTTAGTAACATATTTTCACCTCACTTTTTTTATATTTTAAAATAAAATTTATTTAAAGTCTATAAAAAATAAAATGAGAAAACTTTACAATAGTTATTACAGTAAAATTTTCTCATTATAATCTAATTTTTAATTATTTATTTATTTCCAAGCAGGGATATATCCACCTTTAAATGTTTCAAGAATATAATTTTTTATCTTATCACTTTGGAAAGTTTTAATAAGAATTTTGATATCCTCTCTATTCTCATCTTCAGCTCTTACAGCAAAAATATTAACATATGGAGATTTAGAAGCATCTTCTAATAAAATAGCATCCTTTGTAGGAATAAAACCAGCTTCTAGAGCATAACCTCCATTGATGATAGCAGCAGTAACATCAGGTAAAACTCTTGGAAGTTGAGGAGCTTCTATTAGCTTAAACTTTAATTTTTTAGGATTTTCTACAATATCAAACTCTGTTGCTAAAAGATTAGTAGGATCTTCTAATTTAATTAGTCCAGCATTGTGTAACATAATAAGAGCTCTTCCAGCATTGGTAGGATCATTAGGAATAGCTATTGTAGACTTTGCTGGGATCTCATCAATAGATTTGTATTTATTAGAATATAATCCAAGAGCTACAACATAAGTTTCACCAGCAGATACTAAATTTAACCCTTTATCTTTACAGAATTGATTTAAATATTGAATATGTTGAAATGAATTTACATCTATAGCACCATCAGCTAAAGCTAGATTAGGAGTTACATAGTCATTCATTTCTACTATTTCTAGTTCAACTCCTTGAGATGCTAAATCCTCTTTTATAAGATTGAACATTTCAACTCCAGGATAAGAGCTTGTTCCTAGTTTAAGAGTTTTTCCAAATGTAAGCCCAGATAGAGCTAGTAAAAATAATATTATTAGTTTTTTCATAATTCCCCCTAGATGTTTTAAAATTTCAAGATTTAGAATGCAGCAACTACTCCACCATTGTAGTTAGCTAAAATATATTGTTTTACTTTTTCACTTTGAAGAGCTTTGATAAGTTTTACTATATCCTCTTTATTTTCATCCCCAGCTCTTACAGCTAATATATTAGCATATGGTGATTCTTCACCCTCTAAAACTAAGGCATCTTTTACTGGAGAAAATCCAGCTTCTAAGGCGTAGTTTCCATTTATTACAGCGGCAGCAACATCAGGTAAAACTCTTGGAAGTTGAGGAGCTTCAATAGGTTTAAATCTTAATTTCTTAGGATTTTCTACAATATCAAACTCTGTAGCATATAAGTTATTAGGATCAGCTAATTTAATAAGTCCTTTGTTGTGTAGTAATATAAGAGCTCTTCCTCCATTAGATGGATCATTAGGAATAGCTATTGTAGATTTTGCAGGAATATCCTCTAAACTCTTATATTTTTTAGAAAAAACTCCTAACGGTTCCACATGGATTTTTGCAGCAGAAACAAGTTTTAAATTTCTTTCACTTGCAAATTTTTCTAAATAAGGATAGTGTTGGAAATAGTTAGCATCAATCTCTCCATCAGCTAATGAAAGATTTGGAGTTACATAATCAGTAAACTCAATAACCTTTAAATCTACACCTTGAGCTTTTAAATCATCTTTAACTAAGTTTAAAAGTTCAGCATGTGGAACTGGAGTAGCTCCAACTTTTAATTCTCCAGCTAAAGAGTTAGCTCCTAAAGCTAATAGTCCTGCTAATAAAAGTGTTTTTAATGATAGTTTCATATTATCCTCTCCCTTGTTTTATATTATCTGTTTTTCTTTGCTCTGTAAACTAGGTAGTTTCCTAGTGATTGTAGAAGTTGAACTACTACTATAATAACTAATACAGCATAGATCATAATATCTGTCTTAAATCTTTGATATCCAAATCTGATAGCTAGATCTCCTAGTCCACCAGCTCCTATTGTACCAGCCATAGCTGAAAATCCAATAAGACTTACTACTGTAACTGTAATTCCATGAATTATATGAGGCATAGTTTCAGGAATCATAACTTTAAAAATTATAGTCCAGTTATCAGCTCCCATACTAGAGCTAGCTTCAATAAGTCCCTTATCAACTTCATTTAAAGCTCCCTCTATCATTCTTGCAACAAATGGAGCAGCAGATATAGAAAGTGGAACTATTGCTGCAGTACTTCCGATTGTTGTTCCAACTATTATTCTAGAAAGTGGAAATAATAGAATCATTAGGATAATAAAAGGAAAAGATCTTAAAGTATTAATAACAAAATCTAATATTTTATTTAGTTTTGGTCTTTCTAATATATTTCCCTCTTTAGTGACTGTAAGAAGTATTCCTATTGGAAAACCTATTACCAATGAAAAAAGTGTTGAGAAAAAAACCATATATAATGTTTCAAGTGTAGATGTCCATATCATATTAAATACCATTGTATATCACCTCTGTAAGTACTCCTGCTTCATTTTTAAACCAATTGATAGCCTCTTTTTGTTGCTCCATATCTCCAGATAGCTCTATGAATAGATGTCCAACTTTCATAGTAGCAAGATTATCAATTGAACCACCAATAATACTAAAGTCTATATTGAAAGTTCTAGCAGCTTGAGATATGATAGGATCATCAGCTATTGTTCCTAAAAACTCAAGTTTAACTATTGACTTTCCTTTTGTCTTCATAATCTCAATCTCTTTTTGTTCTACTCCAGGTAGATAAGAAATTAATTCCTTTGTTACTTCTGATTGAGGATTAGAGAAGATGTGGTGTACACTGCCAGTCTCTACTATTTTTCCATCAGCCATAACAGCTACTCTATTACAAATGTCTCTAATTACTTCCATTTGATGAGTTATCATAACTACAGTAAGTCCAAATTGTTTTTGAATATTTTTTATTAACTCTAGAATAGCTTTAGTAGTTTTAGGATCTAGAGCAGAAGTAGCTTCGTCAGAAAGTAGAATGTCTGGATTATTAGCTAAAGCTCTAGCAATGGCTACCCTTTGCTTTTGTCCACCAGATAGTTGAGAAGGATAGTAGTTTTCCTTATCAGATAGTTCTACTACTGCCAATAACTCTTTAACTCTTTTTTCTATGTCAGCTTTTTTCCAACCAGCTATCTCTAAAGAGAAAGCTACATTCTCTCCAACTGTTCTAGAAGCTAGTAAGTTAAAGTGTTGGAAAATCATTCCTATTTTCTTTCTTCTTTCTAACAAGTCTTTTTTTGAAAGAGCTGTAATATCTACACCATCTACAATAATTTTACCGCTAGTAGGCTCCTCAAGTCTATTCAAAAGTCTTATAAGTGATGATTTACCAGCTCCACTCAGTCCAATTACCCCAAATATATCTCCAGTTTTTATTGTCAATGATACATCTTTAACAGCGTGATAACCATTAGGATATACCTTATTTATATTTTGTATCTCTATCATCTGTGTCCCTCCTGTTGATTTTTATGATAAAAAAAATCTCTATTACCATCAAGTAATAGAGATATAATAGAGTCTTAACTTCTATCCATCTTTCTGGAATTAGCACCACACTTCTTAAGCAGGTTGCTGAAACGTCTTTGGGCCAGTCCCTCAGTTTCTCTTGATGGTAAATTTATTTGTTAGAGCTATGATATAATTTTTTTATGAAAATGTCAATAGTTTTTTTATTTAATTAAAGTAAATCTTATATAAAATTATTTTTTGGGGATAGATGGAGTAATAAAATCTTTATATTTTTGTAAACGAGTTTTATATTCTTCGGTTTTTTTAGCTTCTATCAATTTTCCTTCATTTGTTTTAATATCATTCATGTGAATGAATTTACCAGAAAGAGTATTATGTGCATGTTCTAGTTGTTCTTCGGGAAAGATAAATTTTAATTTTCCTTCAGCAATCTCAAAACTTCCTTCTATTCCACAAAGACAGCAGATAGCACTTCCATCATTTTTGATATAAAAGTTTCTACTGTGGCAATGTGGACATATTCCTAAATCACCTTTGAAAGTTGCATTTTCGATATCTCTTGCTGCTAAAGTTAAATTTCTTCCAATTTCTTGAACTCTTTTGATTTTATCATCTTCTAATATAATACCTTTAGACCAAGGGAAAACTTCGTTATCTATTGTTTTCCACATAGGAGTTAATGAAAGCATTTCACAATCACATTGAACCCTAGTAGTCCAATCAGATCCTCCAATACCAATATAAGAGATAACTTTGTTTTTTAAATTTTTTTCATCAGGAGCAATTCCACCGTTTTCTTCAGCTATCTTTTTGGCCACAATATTATTACCTCTATCCATTCTAGGTCCGAAACGATCTACTACTGTTCTAAATATACCAGCTGCTCCTTTTTCGAAGATAGGAACAGTAAAGATAATTCCATCTGCATCTAACATTTTTCCTTTTAACCATTCGAAATCATCTTTCAAAGAGCAAATATTTCCTTTTCCTGTCATAAGGGCTTTTACACAAGCTATACATCCCGTACAGTGTTTTATATTTAAGTCTAAAAGTCTTATAAATTCTACTTCTGCTCCTAGTTTTTTAGCCTCCATAAGAGCTTCTTTACACATTGCATCGTTATTTCCATTTTTTGTTCCTGCTGATATTCCTAATATTTTCATTTTATCTCATCCTTTCTATATATTAGATTTTAGTATTAATTAGTAAAATGGTACTCAGTTCCATCTCTTAAAAAGTCTCTTTCAGCATGTTCTTCTAAAAATATACTAACTATATCTTTATAAGGTGTTAAATAAGGGAAAGTACTATTAGTAGTTGCCCAAGTAGGTTTTTTTACTTTAGGTGGATTTTCAACCCAGTTTTTTCTCCAAGCATTAGAATCTCTATACCAAAACTCTATTACTCTCACAAAAGGAGAAGTTTTAGGTTCGATAGCTTTGTAAGAGAAACATCTAAGTAGATCTTTTTCTTTAATAATTTCTGGTATAAAATCATTATAAAACCATTTTTCTCCCTCACTTTCTTTTACACCTTCAGGATATTTTAAAGCCACGACAAATCTATAAAATGGTCCATCATCACTAGTAAGTCCATAGCCTTTAAAGTCATCATCAATTCTTCTATTTACAAAAACAAAGGCAGCAGGATGAGCATTTTTATTTTTTTGAGTTCCCCAATCAGCTCTCTTTGTTGAATCTGTTGGATTTCCAATCATCTCATTATAACCTTCAACCCATACTTCACTCATAGCTGTACCTTGATTTAATTCATCTTCCATAGAAAATGGATCCTCTCTCCAATAGTGTTCAGTCATTCTCCAGTTATATGCTCCATATTTTTCTCCACCTTGAGGTATAGGAAGAGCTCTATAAGTAGAGTATCCAGCTAATATAGGACCATTGATATTAACAGTATCTTGTGCATGATATTTGAAAAGCCATCTATTTGCTTTTGGTAGATCATTAATATCTGTTAAATTTAAAATTAAATAACTTCTTTTAAGTTGAGAAGCTAAAATAGGATTAGTAAGCACTAAAGAACAAAGTAATCCTAAAATAAAAATAATTCCTTTTCTTTTCACTAAATACTCCTTTTTTATGTGGTTAAACACATTTTTTATTAAAAAAATAGAGTAAAATTACTCTAAATTTTTTATAATTTTATCTAAAACAGCTGAAAAAATATTTTTTTCCTCTTCAGATACATTTTTAAAAGCTGTATCCAGATTAGTTTTAACAGTTTTTACAACATCTTTTTGTACCTTTTTTCCTAACTCTGATAGAAAAATTAAGTTAATTCTTTTATCAAGAGGAGAGGTCTCTTTTATAATTAAATCTTTTTTGATAAGAGCATCGATTAATCTAGACACGCAGGTATGATCTTTTCCAATTAAAGTCCCAATTTGGTTCTGTGTAAGTCCATCATTTTCTAGTAAAAAATTGATAACTCCCCATTGCTCAGGAGTGATAGTAAAATCATTCTCTTTCAATTTTTTACCAAAATTTAATGTCGTTAATCTAGAAGCTTTATCTAATTTAAAACCTATAGATTTTTTAAAATTATAATCACTCATAATTTCTCCCTTTTCCATTTAAGTGTTTAAACACATATTCTTTATATCATATATTATAAATTTTTTCAAGTAGTTATTAAAATAAAATTATCTATTTCTCTTAAAAAGAAGTAGTATATCTTTTCTAAGTAGAATACAACTAAAAGTAAAACACATAAAATCTGCTGTAGGCAAAGATAGCCATACTCCAGTTTCCTTTAAGAATATAGGAAGGATAATTATAGCTATGATAAAAAATACGATACTTCTTAAAGAAGAGATAAGATTTGAAAGTTTTGTCATTCCTTTAGATTGTAAATATGAGATATTAATAAAATTTGCCCCTTGAAAAATAATAGCACTAGAAAATAAAATTAATCCATGAGAGGCTAAATTTATAAGTGGAGCATCATTATTAAAGAGTTTAACTAAATTTTTACCATATGAGATAACTCCTAATAATATTGAAGAGGATATAATAAAAGTAACTATATGTCCAATTTTAAAAGTTTTTCTCACTCTTTCAAGCTCTTTTAGTCCATAGTTATAGCTAATAATAGGTTGTATTCCTTGAGAGAGTCCAGTGAATAAACATCTAAAAACATAGCAAATATATGCAACAATACAGTAAGCTGATACTCCAATTTCTCCTAAAAATTTCATAAATGAAATATTAAACAAAGCGTTAGTAATCGCAGCAGTGAACTCTATAGTAAAAGATGGAAATCCTATAGAGATAATATTTTTGAGAAGAGTTAGTTTTAATTTTTCAAATTTATATTTAAAATTACAATCTATTCTGAAAAAATATCTTACTAAGAATAAGAAAGATAAAAATTGACCAATAGCAGTAGCAAAGGCTCCACCAAAGACTCCCCAATGGAAAACAATTATAAAAAGCCAATCTAAAAATACATTAGTAACAGCTCCTATAACCATAGAGATAAAAGCATAAACAGGGGATTTATCATTTCTAACTACAGCATTCAAACTATTAGATAGCATCAAAAATATCATTGCAATAACACAGGTATACAGATATATTTTAACTTGATTAGCTAACAATTCACTTGAACCAAGTAAAGAAATTAGTTTATTTCCACTAAGTAAAACTACTGATAATATAAAAATATATGAAAAAATATTCAAAGTAATTATGTGTGAAAAACAGAGATTTTTAAATTTAATATTTTTAGGACGTAAAGATATCAGGGTAGCTCCACCTGTTCCAATAAGCAAGCTAACTGCAATTCCTAAATTAATAATGGGATAAGCAATATTGACAGCAGCAAGGCCATCAGCTCCAACTCCTTGTCCAATAAAAATTCCATCTACAATAGCGTATAAAGCATTAACCATCATCCCTGTAACAGAGGGAATTGAGAAATTAAAAAACAGTTTTGAGATAGAATCTCTTTTTAAATCAATAGCTTTAAACATTTTTCCTCCTAAATAAAACACTTCATTATGATATGATAAAAGATAAAATAAAAATAATCAAGAGTTAATGATAAAATATACATTTATTATAAATATATTTTACATATAAAAAATAAATTGTTTTTTATAAATAAGAAATTTCATTTTTTTGAAAAATAGGATATACTATATATATCATTCCTTATTTAAAAAATATATTGCTTACATTGAAAAAATAAATAAAAATAATTGATTTTTTATCAAACAGACTATATAATTATATTGTAGTGATTTGAAAAAAAACAAAAAATATTATTTTTAGACGAAGAGGTGTTTTTTTATGCAAGAATTACTTAATAAATTAGTTAAGAAGAATGTGGTTCTTACAAAGGATGGAAGAGTTGCTGATTATATTCCAGAACTGGATAAAGCAAAAAAAGATGCTTTAGGAGTATGTATACTAGATAACGAGGGAAATAGATATACAGCGGGTGATTGGGAGATAAAGTTCACAGTTCAAAGTATATCAAAGCTTGTAACTCTTATGTTGGCTATTTTGGACAATGGAGAGGAGTTTGTCTTCTCAAAGGTAGGAATGGA
>JAHLFN010000056.1 GCA_018883725.1 Candidatus Fusobacterium pullicola
AATGATAGATAAAATAGTGGAGAGTAAAATCTTCACTATTTTTGATTAGAATATAAAATTTAATTATGTTTTATGATATAATCAAAGGAAGAAATACAGACTAAAATGGAGGAGTAAATCAATGAAAAAAATAATAGCTTTTGCAGTTAGAAAAGATGAGTTATCAGCTTTTGAAAAATATTCAAAAGAATTTAATTTTTCAATTAAATTGGAAGAGAAGAGTTTAAATCCAGAAACAGTAGAGTTATGTAAGGGATATGATGGAGTAACTTTCTTAGGAAATTGTAGTGTAAATAGGGAAGTATTAGAGAAGCTAAACTCTTTTAAGATAAAATATATAGCAAGTAGAAGTACAGGATATAATAATGTAGATTTAAAAGCTGCTAAGGAATTAGGAATATATGTAAGTAATTCAACTTACTCATCATATTCAGTGGCAGAGTTTGCAGTTATGTCAGCCTTTATTTTATTGAGAAATATTCCTCAAAGTTTAAAAAGAGTGGAAAAATATAATTTTTCTTTAGGTGGATTGATAGGAAGAGAATTAAGAAATCAGACAATAGGAATTATAGGAACAGGAAAGATAGGAAGAATAGTTGCTCACCACTTTAAAGCTATGGGAGCTAAAGTTATAGCCTATGATCTGTACCCAAGTTCTGATGAGATCCAGTATGTTTCTTTAGAAGAATTATTTACTCAATCAGATATAATCTCTTTACATACTCCACTTACTCCAGAAAATCATCATCTAATAAATAAAGAAACAATAGATAAAATGAAAAATGATGTTTTAATAATAAATTCAGCAAGAGGAGAACTAATTAATTTAGAGGATTTGATTGTAGGTTTAAAAAGTAAAAAAATAGCTGGAGTAGCTTTAGATACTCTAGAAAAAGAGGTAGGAATACTTCATAAAGATTGTAGTAACATTGGATTTGAGCATCCACAATTAAAAGAATTATTAAATATGGAAAATGTTATGATAACATCACATCAAGCATTTTATACAGATCAAGCAGTATCAGATATGGTTGAGTCAGCTTTGACTTGTCTGAATGAGTATTTTTTATCAGGGAATTCTAAAAATAATTTAATAAAATAGGTTAAATATGTAAAAAGCTCAAGAACGGTTACTCTTGAGCTTTCTTCATATATTAAGTTGTAATAATACAATATTTTATTTAGAATAGTTAGGAGCTTCTTTAGTTATTGTAATATCATGTGGGTGGCTCTCTTTTAGTCCAGCACCAGTGATTTTTATAAATTTACCATTTATTTTTAGATCTTCTATTGTAGGAGTTCCACAATATCCCATACCAGCTCTAATTCCACCACATAATTGGAATACAACATCTCTTAAGTTTCCTTTGTAAGCTATACGCCCTTCAATTCCTTCTGGAACTAATTTTTGAGCATCATTTTGAAAATATCTATCTTTAGATCCTCTTTTCATAGCAGCTATTGATCCCATTCCAACATAGCTTTTAAATCTCTTACCTTCAAGAATAATCTCTTCTCCAGGAGCTTCTGTAGTACCAGCTAGTAATCCTCCTAACATAACACAGTCTGCACCAGCAGCAAGAGCTTTCACTATATCTCCAGATAGTTTGATACCACCATCGGCAATAACTCCAATTCCTCTATCTTTACATACTTGGAACACATCATTTACAGCAGTAAGCTGAGGAACTCCAACCCCTGCAACAACTCTTGTTGTACAGATAGATCCAGGTCCAATACCAACTTTTACAGCATCTACTCCAGCATTGATTAAATCAAGAGCAGCCTCAGCAGTAACAATATTTCCACCTATTAAGTTTAGGTTTGGAAAAGCTTCTCTAATCTCTCTAATTTTATTTATTACACCAGCTGAATGTCCATGAGCAGAGTCAACAGTTATGATATCAACTCCAGCTTTTACAAGAGCAGCAACTCTATCAAGAGTATCAGCACCAATACCAACAGCAGCACCTACTCTTAATGTTCCATGAGCATCTTTACATGCATTTGGATATTCAGCTAAGTTATCTATATCTTTTATTGTAATTAATCCTTTTAAGTATCCCTTGTCATCTGTGATAGGTAGTTTTTCTATTCTATTAGCTAATAGAATCTCTTTTGCTTCATCTAAAGTAGTTCCAACAGGAGCAGTAACTAAGTTATCTTTAGTCATAATTTCTCCAACTAATTGAGCCATATCTTTGTGATATTTTATATCTCTATTAGTAACTATTCCGATAAGTTTACCATCCTCTTCAATAACAGGAAGACCAGAAATTTTATATTTTCTCATTAAGTCCTCTGCATCTCCAACTGTACAATCAGCAGTAAGAGTAACAGGGTTTCTAATCATACCACTTTCTATTCTTTTCACTCTATCAACTTCAGCAGCTTGATCTTCAATACTCATATTCTTATGTATAAATCCTATACCACCTTGTCTAGCTAGAGCAATAGCTAAATCTGATTCAGTAACAGTATCCATAGCAGCACTCAGTATAGGGACATTCAGTGTGATATCTTTTGTCAGTCTTGTTTTAAGACTTACTTCATGTGGTAATACCTCTGATTTTGCTGGGATTAATAATACATCATCAAATGTGATAGCCTCTTTTACTATTTTTCCGTTCATTTGCAACTCCTTTTAAAATACATAATTATTTAATTTAATAATGAACTAAAATTTATAAATATTTTTTAGATTTTAGATATTATAGCACAAAACTTTGGAAAATGTACAGTAAAATTTTAATGAAATGTGATTTTTAACACAGTTGACTACAAAAAGTTTATTTTCTGTAAATATCGATTTTTTGATATGGGATTTCGATATTATTTGCATCAAATTCAGCTTTAACTATTTCATTAAAGTCAAATTTTGTAGTCCAATAATCCTCTTTATTAACCCATACTCTGCAGATGAAATCAAGAGAACTAGCATTTTGAACACTCATTCTAATATTAAAAGGTTTATCTTTTAATACAGAAGGATGAGCATTAGCAATTCTATTTAAAATCTCTTTTACTTTTTCTGTAGGAGTATCATAAGAAACAGAGAAAACCATATCTAATCTTCTGATTGGGTTTCTAGAAACATTTGTAATAGCGTTGTTAGCTAATTGGCTATTAGGAACAATGATAACTCTATTATCTGTAGTAGTTAAAATAGTATAAAGTATTTGTATCTTGTCAACAGTTCCTTCTACACCACTGCTTGCTACAATATATTCTCCCTTAGTGAAAGGTTTGAAGAATAGTATTAATAATCCTCCAGCAAGGTTAGATAAACTTCCTTGTAGTGCTAAACCAACAGCTAATCCAGCAGTACCAAGAACTGTTAATAGAGAAGTTGCTTTTACTCCAGCTATCCCGATTATTAAGAAAAATAGAATAACATACATTAAAGTTTTTAGCATAGAGCTAGTGAAACTCTCTAATAATGGATCTACATTTCTCTTTCTTAAAGCTTTTTTATAAGATGTAATAATTACACTTACAAGCTTTGGCCATAGTGAAAATAAGATGATTACAATAATACCTCTTACAATAATTGTAGGAAGTACAGCGATTGTTTTGTTGAAAAATTCTGTGATAATTTCGTGCATTTAAACTCTCCTTTAAAAATTAATTATTACATTTATATATTATACAGTTTTTACCAATATATATCAATATATTTTTAGATTTTTTTACAAAAATACTATATAATATATAGTATAAAAAATAAAGATTTATGTTAAAAATAAAACATTAATATATATTAAATTAATCTATAATAAAATAAAAATTTATTAAAATCACAGGAGGAGAAAAGCTGATGATAAAAGAGAATTCAATTTGGATTAATAAAAAAAATGGAAGAGAGTACGAAGTGATAAAAGAGGCTATTGATTGTACTAATGAAAGAGATGGATTAATAGTGATAGTTTATATTTGCAAGGAGGTAGAAGGAAAACTTTTTGTAAGAGAAAAGAAGGAGTTTTTAAATAAATTTTTTCAAAAGTAATAAAATATAAAAGATAAATTTTTAATAAACAAAGTAAAATCAAGACTTAATACCATATTATTGTAATTATTACAAAATAAAAATAATTACAATTGACAAATAATTAAAAATGTGGTAATATATTCTTATAAGAATAAAGATAGTTAATTTAAGGAGGTAAAATTATGAGAAGTATTACAAGTTTTGATTTACAATATGCACACAGATTTTATAAGTTTAGAGGAGAAGCTCAATATTTACATGGACATACTGGAGTTTTAACAATAGAAGTAGAAGATTCTATAAATGAAGGTGTAAATATGGTATTCCCTTGTAATGAAATTCAAAAAACAGCTTGGGAAGTATTGAAGAATTTTGACCACTCTCTTATTTTGAGAGAAGATGATCCTCTTTTACCTGCTATTTTAAAAGTTTATGAGGAAACTGGGATAAAAGATGGGGCTCCTCAAAACGTTATGAAAGGTCCTGCTTTTAAGACTGACTTAGCAACTGCATATCCTGACGCTCGTTTAGTTGTTACTAAAGAAACTTTAACAGTTGAAGGAATGATTAAAATTGTTTATGACTTATTAAAAGATAAATTAAATATTGCTAAAATAACTTTTACTAGTGGTGTAAATGCAGCTTCTGCAGAGTTTACTACTAAGAATAATATAGACCGTTGTCCTCTTTGTGGAATTTCATTAGATGAAAATGGAGTTTGTCCAAAGTGTGGATATAAGAAAAGATAGTATTTAAAAATTTTTTACTATATACTAAATATAAAAAAACTCCCTCTCTTAAATTCTAAGAGAGGGAGTTTTTAATATAAAAATTATACTGTTACATCTTTTATCCAACGTAAAGTCTTGTATCTCCAGAAAGCAAAGATGAGTTTAATAACTTCACAAGATTCAGCAAGTCCAATTAAAATATAAATAGGAACTTTAAAGTATGCTCCTATGAAAGCTAGAGGCACACCATAGAACCAAAGTGGAAGTATATCTAGATAAAAGGCAACCTTAGTATCTCCTCCAGCTCTAAATAGTCCAATTAAAATAGCCCAGTTTACCATTTTAAAGAAGACAAATACTCCATATACCCTTAACGTTTTTTCGGCTAGAAGAGCAATATCTGGAGAAAGTTTATAAAGTGATATGATATTGTTAGTAAGTAGTTGAACCACAATAAAACTGAAACCAGCCATACCAAAGGCTACTAAAATAATTTGTTTAGAGTAGACTATAACTTTTTCCTTATTCCCCTCTCCAATTGTATGACCTATTATTACAGAGGCAGCATTGGATATCCCCATAAATAAAATAGCAGAGATAGCTGCAACGATATCTGCTATCTGTACACAGGCAGATTGAACAGTTCCAAGTTTTGCATATGCAACAGAAAGAGAGATAATTCCAAATATCCAAAGCATCTCAGTAAAAACTACAGGTGATGAGATTTTTACTATCTCTTTTATAAGATTTTTTGGAATGTGAAAATATGAATCTAATTTCCCTTTAAGATTAAAATCTTTTTTATAGATAATAGTTAAAATAATACACATCTCAATAAATCTAGCTATGACAGTAGCTATAGCCGCTCCTTTTTCCTCTAATCTAGGAAAACCAAAATTTCCATAGATTAAACAGTAGTTAAAAAATGTATTTGTAACCACTCCAATAGAGGCTGAAATCATAGGAAACTTAGTAAGTCCCATAGCACGTAGAGAAAATCCCATACTAGAGGATATAGAGTAAAAAAGATAACATAGAACAACTGTACATAGGTAAGATGTTCCTATTCTTAAAACCTCTGGATCTTTAGAGAAAATTCCTATTATAAAATCGACTTTAAAATAAGCTACAATAGCAAATATGACAGCTACTCCAAATGCACATCTAACCATTAATCCCAGTATTTTTCTGATGAGTTCAAAATTTCTTTTTCCATAATATTGAGCTATAAAAACGCCCATTCCACTACATATTCCAAATATTATAAGGTCTAAAATCCTATAGACACTATTAGCAAAACCTACAGCAGCGATATAATCAGTTCCTAATCTTCCAATCATAAGATTATCAATAAAGTTAAGAGATGAGGAAACCAGTTGTTGAACCATAAGTGGAATTCCAATTGCTAAAAATGTTTTATAAAACTCTTTTAAATCTATTTTTGTATTAATATTTTCTTGCATAGAAGCACCTCCCCAATACTCTATATATTCTATCAATGATAATGAAAAAAGACAATAAAAAATATAAAAAACTATTGACAGTTGGGGATAAATGATTTAATATATTAATGTGTAAAAATAGCACTCGTAGCAAAAGAGTGCTAATAAAAATGGAGGGATAGGACATGAAAATAAGACCTATTGGAGAGAGAGTTTTAGTAAAACCAGTTAAAGTAGAGGAAAAAACAGCAAGTGGAATTATTCTTCCAGGAGCAGGAGAGAAAGAGAGACCTAATATAGCTGAAGTAATTGCAGTTGGAAAAGGTGAAAAATTAGAGGATATAAAGGTTGGAGAGAGAGTAGTTTACTCAAAATTTTCTGGAACTGAGATAAAAGATGGAGAGGAAAAATATATAGTTTTAAATATAGAAGATGTATTAGCTGTTATTGAGTAATTTTTGGAGGTAGTTGAAATGGCAAAAATTTTAAAATTTGATGAGGAAGCTAGAAAAAAACTTGAAATAGGGGTAAATACATTAGCAGATGCTGTAAAAGTAACATTAGGACCAAGAGGAAGAAATGTTGTATTAGAAAAAAGTTATGGATCACCACTAATTACAAATGATGGAGTATCTATAGCAAAAGAGATAGAGTTAGAAGATCCATTTGAAAATATGGGAGCTCAACTTATAAAAGAGGTAGCTACAAAGGCTAATGACGTTGCTGGAGACGGAACTACTACTGCTACAATACTTGCTCAAGCTATTGTAAAAGAGGGATTAAAAATGGTAAGTGCTGGGGCTAATCCAATGTTTATCAAAAAAGGTATAGAAAAAGCAACTAAAGAGGTAATAAATCATCTTAAAGCAAGAGCTAAGAAGATAGAATCAAATGAAGAGATAGCACAAGTTGCATCAATCTCTGCTGGAGATGAAGAGATTGGAAAATTAATAGCTCAAGCTATGGAAAAAGTTGGAGAAACAGGAGTAATAACTGTTGAAGAAGCAAAATCTTTAGAAACAACTTTAGAAGTGGTAGAGGGAATGCAATTTGATAAAGGGTATGTGTCACCATATATGGTAACTGACTCTGAAAGAATGGTTGCTGAATTAGATAATCCATTTATTTTAATAACTGATAAGAAAATATCTAACATGAAGGATATATTACCTATATTAGAGCAGACAGTTCAAACTTCAAGACCGATGCTAATTGTTGCAGATGAGCTTGAAGGAGAAGCTTTAACTACTTTAGTTATAAATAAATTAAGAGGAACTTTAAATGTAGTAGCTGTAAAAGCTCCAGCTTTTGGAGATAGAAGAAAGGCTATGTTAGAGGATATAGCTATTTTAACAGGTGGAGAGGTAATCTCTGAAGAAAAGGGATTAAAACTTGAAGAAACAACTATTCCACAATTAGGAACAGCTAAAAAGGTAAAAGTAACAAGAGATGCTACTATAATAGTTGATGGAATGGGAGATAGCGAGATAATCAAAGCAAGAGTAGCAGCTATAAAAAATCAAATGGCAGAGAGCACATCTGAATATGATAAGGAAAAATTACAAGAGAGACTTGCAAAACTTTCTGGTGGAGTAGCAGTAATCAAAGTTGGAGCAGCTACAGAAACAGAGATGAAGGATAAAAAGCTTAGAATAGAAGATGCACTAAATGCTACTAGAGCAGGAGTTGAAGAGGGAATAGTTTCTGGAGGAGGAACTATACTTGTAGAGATTGCTAAGGATATGGACAGTTTCAAACTAGAGGGAGAAGAGGGAATAGGAGTAGAGATAGTTAAAAAAGCTCTTACAGCACCACTTAGACAGATAGCTGAAAATGCTGGAGTAGATGGGGCTGTTGTACTTGAAAAGGTAAAAGATATGCCAGAGGGATATGGATTCAATGCTGCTTCTGAAAAGTATGTAAATATGATAGAAGAGGGTATATTAGATCCAGTAAAAGTAACAAGATCAGCTATTCAAAATGCTGCTTCTGTATCAGCTCTAATATTAACTACAGAGGTTTTAGTAGCTAGTAAAAAAGAACCTAAACAGCAAGAGATGAATCCTGGTATGATGCCTGGAATGATGTAATAAAAGTGTAAAAATAACGTGAAAATAGTGTTAAAACAGAAAAAACAATTGACAAGTTAACATAAAAAATAGTATAGTATATTTGAAAAAATTAGGCTAGGAGATATGGTGAGGCTGAAATCCCAAGTGATTTGGAATGATGTCTTTAGTGTATTCTAGCTTTTTTTTATAAGAAGTAGAAAATAGGAGGGAGATATATTATGAGTAAAATTTTTGCCCATAGAGGATACAGTGGAAAATATCCAGAAAATACAATGATAGCTTTTAAAAAAGCCCTAGAGTGTGGAGTAGATGGGATTGAACTAGATGTTCAACTAACAAAGGATGGAGAGGTAGTAATTATTCATGATGAAACTATAGATAGAACGACAACAGGAAAAGGTTTTGTTGTAGATTATACCTACGAGGAGTTAGAAAGATTTGATGCTTCGTTCAAATTTAAAGATTTAGGATTTAATAAAATCCCTACATTAAGAGAGTATTTTCAACTGGTAAAAGATTATGATATAGTTACAAATGTAGAATTAAAAACAGGAATAAATGAGTATTTAGGAATAGAGGAAAAGGTATGGGAGCTAATAAAGGAGTATAACTTAGAGGAGAAAGTGATAATATCTAGTTTTAACCATTTCTCTGTAATGAGAATGAAAGATATAGCTCCACAATTGAAGTATGGATTTTTATCAGAAGATTGGATAATAGATGCAGGAAAATATACTCATTCTTATGGAGTACAATGCTATCATCCAAGATTTAATAATCTTGTACCAGATGTTATTAAAGAATTAAAGAAGTATAATCTAGAGATTAATACTTGGACAGTAAATTTAGAAGAGGATATGAGATATCTTTATTCAAATAATATTGATGTGATAATTACTAACTATCCCGAGTTAGCTCAAGAAATAAAGAAAGAGTATCAAGGAGAGACTAATGAGTAGTTTTACAAATTCACTTACAATATATGAGATTATCCTTAGAATTTTTATGGCAATTGTTATAGGTGGGATGATAGGATATGAAAGAGGGCAACATAATAGACCTGCTGGTTTTAGAACTCATATACTGGTTTGTCTTGGAGCTACAATAGTTTCTATGATTCAAGATCAATTGAGAATAAATCTTCATAATTATGCAATAGCTTTTCCAGAAGCTAGTCAAGTTATGAAAACAGATTTAGGGCGAATAGGAGCTCAGGTAGTAAGTGGAATAGGATTTTTAGGTGCTGGAACAATAATGAGAGATAAAGGAGTTATAGGTGGTCTTACTACAGCAGCTTCAATATGGGCTACTGGGTGTTTAGGGCTTAGCATAGGATGGGGATTTTATTATCTAGCTGTTCCATCTGGAATAGCTGTAATAATTGTTCTTGTAACTTTGAAGAAATTAGAACGTTATTGGATAGAGAATAAACATATAGCAAAATTACTAGTTCGATTTAATCAAGATATAGATTTTTCTGAAGCATTAATGAAAAATTATAATTTTTTTAATGAAAATAATATTAAAATAAAGAATGTAGAAAAAAATACAGATGGAAATATGATAGAGTATACTTTAATTATGGGAAAACAAACAGATATTTTAGATGTTATGTCAGAGCTTTCAACATACAGCCATATCTCTCAAATTCAAATTCCATAGTAAAAAATAAAGAGGTGATAAAAAATGTCACTTCTTTTTTATATTGAGAAAAATAAAGATTGACAAAACCCCGATTTAAAGGTAATAATAGTTATATAGAGAGAGAATTTTTATCAAAGATAGGGGGAAAACAAATTGGATAATTTAATAATTACAGTTGGAACAAGTTTAATAGAGAATTATATTGAACATAACCCAGAGAAAACAAATATCACTAAGGATGATATTTTAAGCTATTATGAAAAAGAGAGTATGGTAGACCTAAGAGATAAAAGATTTGGGTCTGAAATTATAGCTGTAGAAAATCTAAGAGAAAAGGATATCTTCTCAGGAAGGCACCTATTTATGATAACTCATGACACTGTAAATGGAAGATTAGCAGGAGAAGTACTAGAAGAGTTTTTCCTAAGTAAAGGGATAGTAAGAAGAGTTACTAGAAAAGCAGTTGAAAAAATGAATAAGAGAAATCCTGATGAATTTAGAACGAAGGGATTAAGAAATCTTGTTGAAGAAGTTGGAGATATAGTAGAGCAAGTAGGCAATAAATATAATATAGCTGTATGTACTGTTGGAGGATATACAGCAGAGATATTTATGGTAAGTCTTATGGCACAAATTTTAGGAATAAAATCATATTTTATGTTTAGAGAGTTTGAAGATGTTACTGAGATTCCACCTCTTCCTATAAAAATAGATTATAATTACTATTTAGAAAACAAAGATTTCTTCAATACTATCTCAAATAATGAAAGATTAGAAAAAGAGAAAATTGAAAAATACTTAAATGAAAAATTAGAGTTATCTTATTTCCTTGAAGAGATAAAAGATGGAGATAAAACTTATGTTGAGTTATCAGCAATGGGAGATTTCTATCTAAAAACAGTTAAAAACTGTAAATATCTACCAAGAAGAATAACTAATGTTCCAGTAAATGAAAAGGAGATTCCATCTTCAACAATTAAAGAAAGACCACAAGAGTTAGATGATATGTTAAGCTTATTAAAGGCTTCACCATACGTAAATAAATTAAAAGTTGTATTCCATAATCCAAATAGAAAGTTAAAGGTATCTAAATTCTTTATCTTAGATAGTGATGATTTTGAGAGTACATTAGCTCTTGAAATGAAAACATCTATGGGAGGATTTAGAGTAGATATATATACTGTTGCTGATACGAAGAAAGAGTATGAAGCTCTAATGGTATATTTTAATGAAAATTTCCTATAATTAAATTAAAGATATAAACCTCTCTTAATTATTAATTTTGTGATGAAATTAATACGAAGAGAGGTTATTTCATTCAGTAGAGAGGAAAAAGTGAGAGAGTGTGTTTAGGAGAAAAAGTTTTTATATAGTGGTATGGCTATTACTTATATGGTATGTAGGTTCATATTTAAAATTGTGGAATAGTTTTATAATACCTTCTCCTGAAAGAGTAATTAAGAGTTTTTTTATTTTACTAAAAAATGGAAAACTTTTAAAAAATATAGTTATAAGCTTACAAAGAGTGGCAATAGGTTTTGGAATTTCAGCATTTCTAGCTATACCTTTGGGTGTTATCTTTGGATTAAAAACTGGAATATATGAGTATTTTAAAGGTATTTTAGAGTTTTTAAGACATATACCACCATTAGCTTTAGTTCCGATGATAATTTTATGGTTTGGAATAGGAGAGTTATCTAAAGTGGTGATAATAGTTTTAGCTAGTTTTTTTCCAATATTTTTAAACTCCTTAAAAGGAATCAGTAGTTGTGATAAGAAGTTGATAGAGGTTGGTAAAGTTTTTGGTTTAAATGAGAGAGATATATTTAAGAAAATAATATTTCCAAGTGCTTTATCAGATATACTCTTAGGATTAAAATTAGGACTGGGATATAGTTGGAGAGCTATAATCGCTGCAGAGTTGATTGCTTCTTCTTCTGGGATAGGTTATCTAATATTGGATTCTCAACAGATATCAAGATCAGATATGGTTGTAGTAGGTATACTTTCGATTGGAGTTTTAGGTGCAACTACAGACTATCTATTTAGTTTTTTAATGAATAGGTATTTCAGGAGAGGAGTTAGATCTAAATATGAAAGAAATCTATAGCTTAAAGAGTTTAAGTAAAAGTTATGGGGAAAGAAAAGTTTTTGAAAATATAGATTTAGAGATAAGAAATGATGAGATAACAATTATTCTAGGAAAGAGTGGTTGTGGAAAAACAACTTTAATGAGAATACTTTCAAAGTTAGATAGAGATATCACTGGAGAAGTAAAATTTTGTAATACTAGTGGTGTTGAAATATCTGGAAGATATGGATTTGTCTTTCAAGAGAGTAGATTGTTACCTTGGTTTAACGTTGAAGAAAATATCTCTATTCATGGGAGAGTTAAAGATATAGATATTTATTTGGATATGATAGGCTTAAAAGAGTATAGATATAGTTATCCAGAAGAATTATCTGGTGGAATGGCTCAGAGAGTAGCAATTGCAAGAGCTTTAAGTTATGAACCAGATACACTATTTATGGATGAACCTTTTTCAGCTTTAGATTATTTTACTAGAAGACAATTACATAAAGAGCTGTTAAAAATACATAAAGCTACAGGGATAGGAGTAATTTTTGTAACTCATAATTTAGATGAAGCATTGACATTAGCTCATAGGATTTTACTTATAAAAGATGGGAAGATACTAGATTTCAAAATAGATAAGGATTTTCCTAGAGAGATAGATGATATAGAATTAGTGAGATTGAAAAGTAAAATAATAAAATTAATAGAGAGTTAAAGGAGAAAAGAGTATGTTTAAAAAATTAGTAATTTTGATAGGTATGGTATTTTTATTGATTTCGTGTGGAGAAAAGAAAAAGATTGAAGAGATAAATTTAACTTATGTAAAAGCTCCGTTAAACGTTCCATCTATTTTAGAGAAGAACTTAAAAATGTTTGATAAAGAGTTTGAAAAAGATGGAATAAAGGTAAAGTTTCATGAGTTAACAACAGGACCAGAGCAAACAAATGCATTAGCTGCTGGGGAGTTAGATTTTTTACATGCTTTAGGGGGAACATCAGCTATTATAGCAGCTTCAAATGGAGTAGATTTAAAGATAACAAATGTATATAGTAGATCACCAAAAGGTTTTATGATACTTTCTAAAAAAGATAATATAACAACTCCTGAATCATTAAAAGGTAAGAAAATAGGTGGACCAAAGGGAACTATACTTCATCAAGTGTTGGTTGGATATTTAGGAAAGGGAAATCTAAAAGAAGATGATGTACAATTTATAAATATGGGGTTACCAGAAGCCTTTGCAGCTATGGAAAGCGGAAATATTGATGCAGCTTTATTAGCTGGACCTGTAGCTTTAAAAGCTATAAATAATGGAGCTAAGGTTGTAACTAATGGAGAAGGATTAACACAGGGATTAGTGGTTACAGCTGTAAGTGGAAAATTTTTAGAAAAGAATCCGGATATAGTTAAGAGATTTGTAAAAGTGAATGAGGAAGCTGTTAAGTATATAGATAAAAATTTTGATGATATGTTAAAAATAGTATCAGAAGATGTTGGGTTAACAAAAGAAGAGATATTAAAACTATATCCATTATATGATTTTAATCCAAAAATAAAAGAGGCAGATATTAAAGATCTAGAAGAGACACAGGAATTTTTAATAAAAAATGGTATGCAAGAGAATAGAATTGATATTAATAGTATCATAGCGAAATAATATAAAAATAAAGGAAAACTTTGGAACAATAAGTTCTTAAGTTTTCCTCTTATTTTTATTATTAAAGGGTGGGTTATAACTATATATTAGCTTTCTTTTTTGTATATACAAAAGTAGATATAAATGTCACTGACATAGTAACTATCATAGCTATAAGGTAAACTAACCAATATTGAGGTTTAACAGTTAAAATTCCAGGTAATCCTCCTACTCCGATACTATTAGCCATTACACCAAAGAAACCACATATTCCAGATCCACAAGCTGAACCTATCATAGCACATATCATAGGGTATTTATATTTGATATTTACTCCATAAAGAGCTGGTTCTGTAACTCCTAAGTAAGCTGAGATAGAAGCTGGGATAGCTACATCTTTTTTTACCTCTTTTGATGCAAAGCTCATAGCTAGAGAAGCTGTAGCTTGTGCTATGTTACTTAGAGCAAGTAAAGGGAAAATCATAGTTCCGCCAAGTTGTTGAATCAGAGTAAATTCAACAGCATTAGTAGTATGGTGTATTCCTGTTATAACTAATGGTGCATATAGGAAACCAAATATTATAGAACCTATTACAGCAAACTTACCAGTAAGTAGGATTTGGAATATATGTCCTACAAAATCTCCAAGTATTCTACCAACTGGACCGATTATAGCATGGGCTAAAAATACAGTCACAACTAGTGAAATAAGAGGAACAATAACTATTCTTATAGACTCATGAACTATCTTATTAAGCTTTGTTTCAATATATCCAAGAGTAAGCCCGGCTAAGATAGCGGGAATAACTTGAGCTTGGTATCCAACTTTATCAATAGAGAAAACTCCAAAATCCCAAGCATCAGGAACAGCCTTTCCTATGTTATAAGCATTCATAAGTTGAGGTGAAACTAAAGTAATACCTAGGATAATTCCAAGTATTTGACTTCCTCCCATCTTTCTAACCACTGACCAAGTGATACCAACAGGTAGGAAATGGAAGATAGCTTCTCCAATTAACCAAAGGAAACTATAGACAGTAGCCCAAAATTGGCTAGATTCAGCTAGAGTTTTTCCACCAAATTGGATATCTCCGATAAGATTTCTAAAACCTAGTATAAGTCCTCCACAGATAATTGCAGGTAGTAGAGGAACAAATATCTCAGCCATAGTAGAAAGGAATCTTTCTAAAGGATTCATATTTTTCTTAGCATACTCTTTACTTTCCTCTTTAGAAACCTCTTTTAAATCAAAAAGAGCTGTCATAGTTTTATAAAATTCTGCTACTGTATTACCTATTATTATTTGGAATTGTCCTCCACTAGTGAAACTTCCCTTTACACTCTTAATAGCTTCAAGCTTTTTTATATCAGCTTTGCTTGTATCTTTTAAAACGAAACGAAGTCTAGTCATACAGTGAGTAACTGAAGAGATATTATCCTTCCCTCCAACTCCTTCGATTACCTTAAGTGCATCGTCTCTAAATTTTTCATTTATATCTGCCACAATCAATCCTCCTAACTATTATTTCTTATTTTTTTAAAAATACTAAAGCATCATATGGTTGTAATTTTAAATTCTTTTCAAGGGTTACTTTTTCTCCGTTATTTGAAAGGATACACTCATAACCTTCGATTTCAAAATCTAACTCAATACTACACTCAACATTGTAGAAGTTAGTAACTACTAATAATTCTTCATTTTCTAAAACTCTTTTGAACATATAGACATTTTTATCATTTTCAGCAAGTGGAATAGTTTTTCCTAAAGCTATTACTCTATGTTCCTTTCTAAGAGCTATAAGCTTACGATAGTAGTTAAAGATACTGTCTTCATCATCAATTTGATTTTTAACATTTATCTCTTTATAGTTTTTTATACTTTCAATCCAAGGAGTTCCCTTTGAGAATCCACCATTTATCTCATCACTCCACTGCATAGGTGTTCTTCCATTATCTCTAGAACGCTCCATTACTATTTTCATAGCTTCTTCATCACTTAATCCACTATCCATCAATATTTTATGATAGTTGATAGATTCAACATCTTTGTATTGTGAGATAGTATCAAAGTAAGCATTAGTCATACCAATCTCTTCACCTTGGTATATGTATGGAGTCCCTCTTAACATATGAACAACTGTTCCTAGCATCTTAGCTGATTTTTTCCAGTAGTTTTTATCATCTCCAAAACGTGAAACAACTCTAGGTTGATCATGGTTACACCAGAAAAGAGCAGACCAAGCATTGTGCTCTTGCATACCAACTTGCCAAGAGTTAAGTATATCTTTTAATTCTTGGAAATCAAAAGGTTGTAAAGCCCATTTATCTTTATTTTTATAATCTACTTTTAAGTGGTGGAAGTTGAAAACCATAGATAATTCATTTTCATCTTTACCAGAGTATTTGAAGCAATTTTCCATAGACGTAGAAGACATCTCTCCAACAGTTATGATATCCTCTTTTTGTCCAAAGGTATTCTGGTTAAGACCTTTTAGGTACTCATGTATTTTAGGACCATCAGTATAGAATCTTCTTCCATCACCTTGGTAATCATTTTCAAATTTTTCAGGTTTAGAGATAAGATTTACAACGTCAAATCTGAAACCATTAACACCTTTATCTAGCCAAAATTTAACTACTTTGTATATCTCTTCTCTAACTTCTGGATTTTCCCAGTTTAAGTCAGCTTGAGTTCTATCAAAAAGGTGTAGGTAGTAACTTTCTAACTCTTCTACATACTCCCAAGCATTACCACCAAATTTAGAAACCCAGTTAGTAGGAGGATTATTTTTTTCTCCCTTTTTAAATATATAGAAATCTTGATATTTTTTTTCTCCAGCTAAAGCTTTTTTGAACCACTTATGCTCAGTAGAAGTATGGTTAAAAACCATATCTAGCATAATTCCAATACCTCTTTTTTTAGCTTCGGCAGAAAGTCTATCAAAATCCTCCATAGTTCCATATGTAGGATCAATATTACAGTAATCAGCCACATCATAACCATTATCTTTTTGTGGAGATACAAAGAATGGTGTTATCCATATGTAATCTACTCCAAGATGTTTTATGTAATCTAATTTTTCTGTAATTCCATTTAAATCTCCAATTCCATCATTGTTACTGTCATAAAAAGATTTAGGATATATTTGATAGACAACTTTATTTTCAAAATTCATTTCATTTCTCCTTATACGTATATGTTATATATTTAAAATATAACATATACGTATAACTTAGTCAAGCTAAATTTTTTTAAGTTTGAATAATTTAAACTTGTATGTTATATTATAGTTAGTCAGAAAAAGGAGAAAAGAGTTATGGAAAGTAAGTATATTAAGTTATATAATAGCCTTTTAGAGCAGATAGAAAAGAAAGAATTACAAGTTGGAGACAAGTTACCTTCTGAAAAAGAGTTGATGGAAAAGTATAACATGTCTAGGGATACAGTAAGAAAGGCTCTTAACATGTTGGTACAGGATGGACATATAGAGAAATCTAAAGGAAAAGTAGCCACTGTGGCTGGTAAAAATCAATTTAACTTTCCAATTTCAAAAATTAAATCTTTTAAGGAGTTGCATGTAGGAGTAGAGAATTCTACACATGTAGAGAATTTAGAGATTGTTAAAGGTGAGAAGGAGATAATAAAAAAACTAGGTATAGGTAAGGAAGAGGAGTATTTCAAACTTGTACGTATAAGAAAAATAGAGGGAGAGAGAATAATTATTGATAAGGATTATATTCCTAGAAAATTTGTAAATAATATTCCTCTTAAAGTGGCAAAGGATTCATTATATGATTATTTTGAAAATGAATTAGGACTAAAAATTAGTTATTGTACTAAGGAGATAACTGTTCATAAGATAACAGATGAAGATAGAGAACTTTTAGATATGAAAGATTTTAACATGGTAGTTGTAGTCAAGAGTTTTACTTATCTTGAGGGAGGACATCTTTTTCAATATACAGAGGCAAGACATAGACCAGATAAGTTTAAATTTATAGATTATGCTTACAGGGAGAAGAGAAGATGATAAGAGAGTTTAAAATAAAAGATTTAGAAAGAGTGATGGAGATTTGGTTGGAGTCAAATATAGATGCACACTCTTTTATAGATAAAAAGTATTGGGAAGATAATTATGAGATGGTAAAGGAGATATTACCGAGTGCAGAGATTTATCTTTATGAAGAAAATAAAAATATTCTTGGCTTTGTAGGTTTGATGGAAAATTATATAGCTGGAATATTTGTTGAGAAAAATTTTCATTCTCAAGGAATAGGGAGAAAACTATTAGATTGTTGTAAAAGTTTAAAGAGAGAATTAACTTTGAGTGTCTATGAGAAAAATCAAAAGGCATACTCTTTTTATATTAGAGAGGGTTTTCAAGTGGTAGAAAAAAAGATAGATGAGAATACCAATGAGATAGAGTTAGTTATGTATTGGAGAGGGGATTGATGAGGGATATATTAATTGATAGTATAAAGACAAGTTTAATAGATAGAAATATGGAATCTATTCTATCTTATCAGCATAAGCTTATCTCCAATAGAGAAGAAAAAATAATAAGTTTAATAAGAAGAGAGCTGGAAAGTTGTGATGAATTTATAATCTCAGTAGCCTTTATAACTTTAGGTGGGGTTACTATGATACTTGAACAGTTGAAAGATTTGGAGCAAAGAGACGTAAAGGGAAAAATTTTAACAGGAGATTACCTAACTTTTACTCAACCTAAGGCACTTAAAAAACTTTTGGAGTTTAAAAATATAGAGTTGAAGATATTATCAGATGAAAAATTTCATGCTAAAGGGTATTTTTTTAGAAAGGGAGATATATGGACAATGATAGTGGGAAGCAGTAATCTTACTCAAACAGCTCTCACTATAAATTTTGAATGGAA
>JAHLFN010000057.1 GCA_018883725.1 Candidatus Fusobacterium pullicola
TCTATTTAACTCAGTAAAATTTACTGATTATTTATTACACCAATTTATTGTTGTGTTTGCATTTATTGTCTTTCTCTATTCTGTTGCTAATGTCCTTATTTATTCATCTGTACCGCTCTCTCGCGGACAAGAATTATAATATCATAAATAATATTTTTCGTCAACACTTTTTTTATTTTTTTTTATAATTTTTTATTTACTTTGAAAAAAAGCATGGAGAAAGCCTTTATTTTACAGGCTTTCTCCGCTATTAACCTTTTTATTATTTTCCTTCTTTTTTAGATAAATAATCATTTATTGCTATTTGTATTGCTTCTTCAGCTAATACAGAACAGTGCATTTTTACTGGAGGTAATCCACCTAACTCTTCAACAACTTTCTTATTTGTTAATTTTAATGCTTCCTCTATTGTTTTTCCTTTTACTAAATCTGTTGAAACTGATGAACTAGCTATAGCTGAAGCACACCCAAATGTTCTAAATTTAACATCTGTTATAATATCATTTTCAACTTTTATAAATATTTCCATTATATCTCCACATGAAGGATTTCCAACTTTTCCATATCCTGATGGATTTTCAATAACTCCTACATTATGTGGATTCATAAAGTGATCCATTACTTTTTCTGTATATTGCATTTTAATTCTCCTTAAACTCTTTAATTTTACTTATTTTTTCTCTTGGTATGCATTCCATAGTGGAGATATCATTCTTAATTTAGCTATTACCTCCACAACAGATTCTATTACATAGTCAATCTCTTCTTTAGTGTTATATTTTCCAATACCAAATCTAATTGTTCCATGTGCAAACTCTGGCTCTATCCCCATAGCTAATAACACATGTGAAGCTTGTAACTCATCAGATGAGCAAGCTGATCCTGAACTCACTGCAATTCCTTTATAACTTAAACTTAGTAGAATCGATTCTCCCTCTAAATATTTAAAAGTTATACTTGAAGTTCCTGGTAATCTTTTTACAGATTTTGCATTTATAACTATTTCTGGTACTCTTTTCTCTATTTCAGATTCGAAGTAATCTCTTAACTCCTCTTCTCTTTTCCATTCTTCATCCATATCTCTATAAGCTATCTCTAAAGCTTTTGCCATTCCGACTATCCCTGGAATATTTGAAGTTCCTGGTCTTCTTTTCTTCTCTTGTCCACCACCAGTTAAAACTTTACCAAATCTTACTCCATTTCTCCAGTAAAGTCCTGCAACACCTTTTGGTCCATAGAACTTATGTCCAGAGAATGATAGTAAGTCAATTCCCATTTCCTTTGGCTTTATATCCATTTTTCCCATAGTTTGAACAGCGTCTACATGGAATATAATTCTATTTTCTTTAGCTATTTTCCCAATCTCTTCTATTGGTTCAAATGACCCAACTTCATTATTGGCATGCATTACAGTTATTAATATTGTTTCATCTGTAATAGCATTTTTTAGAGCTTCAACATCTAAAACTCCATTGTGATCAACAGGAATTGTAGTAATTGTATACCCATCTTCCGCTAAATCTTTTAAAGTGTTTTTTACAGCTGGATGCTCTATTGGACTTGTAATTATATGTTTTCCTCTATTTTTATAAGCTCTTGCAATACCTCTTATAGCTAAGTTATCTGATTCACTTCCAGAAGCAGTAAAAATTATCTCATCTGGTTGAGCTCCTAAGAATTTAGCAATGCTCTCTCTTGATTCTGTTAATGCCTTGTTTGTTTCTCTACCAAAAAGATGTAAGCTTGATGAATTCCCATAAAATTCTGTTAAATATGGTATCATTGCCTCTAATACTTCACTGTCCATTTTAGTAGTTGCATTATTGTCTAGATAAACTTTCATAATTTACCCTCTCCCTATAAAATGACATTTCCTTAGTTATATTTATACCATTCTTTAGTAAAAATGTCAAGAATTAATTAATTTCTTTTTTCCATATGCACAGTATTGATTTATCTCACATTCTTGACATTTAGGTCTTCTTGCTATGCATTTATCTCTACCTTGCAAAATTAAATAATGAGAAAAATCTATCCAACTGTCCTTTGGAACTATCTTCATTAAATCCTGTTCTATTTTTATAGGATCTTCATTTTTAGTTAATCCTATTAAGTTACTTAATCTCTTAACATGAGTATCAACTGTTATTCCATCAGCTAACCCCCATATCTCACCTCTTACAACATTTGCAGTCTTTCTTCCTACCCCTGCCAATTTAACTAACTTTTCCATCTCTTGAGGAATCTCTCCTCCATACTCTTCTAGAAGTTGTTGACTACACAATTTTATATTTTTTGCTTTATTTCTATAAAATCCTGTACTTTTTATCATCTCTTCGATCTCTTCTACTGGTAAAGCAGCAAATTGTTCTGGAGTATTAACTTTTTTATACATCTCACTTGTTACAATATTAACTCTAACGTCTGTACATTGAGCTGAAAGAATTACTGCTACTAATAATTCAAATGGTGTATTATATTTCAAAGCACACTCTGGCTTTCCAAATTTTCTATTCAGTTCCTCTATTATATTCTTAACTTTCTCTTTTTTAGTCATCTTTTTCCTCGTGAGTTATCTCTTTTTCAAATAAAAGGTGTTCAGTTCCTATATATTCCTTTACTCCTTTAAAAATAAAATTATTTTTTACAAATACCTTTTTAGATATTTCATTCTCTTCAAGAATATATACACAAACTTTTTTTACTTGAGGTCTTTCAAATTTTAACTCCTCTATACTATTGGAAACAACAGCTTCTGAATACCCTTTTCCTCTTATCTTATCCACTAGATAAATACTCATTACTGCCTTTGTTTTAGTAACAAGTTCAAACTTAACTGTTCCTAAAAAATCTCGACCTAAACTTTCAATAGTATAGAAGAGATAAGTGGGAGAGTTTATCACAAAAGAATACCATCTTCTGTGAGCCTCCCACTGTTCTGCCTCTTTATCAGGAAAATATTTTTTTACATAATCTAGATGGATATATTTATAAATTCTTGAAATATCTTTCTCTTCCATCTTTCTTAATATTATGTCTGTCAAAAAAATCACCTTTTAATTATTTTAAAACTACTCTGTATATTTTCTTCTTACCTATTCTTACTACAAACTCCCCATCTTTAAATAACTCTTCTGTAATCTTCATTGCAAAATCTGTAACTTTATTATCAGCGGCTGTTAAACCATTTTGTGTTACAAGTTTTCTTCCCTCACCCTTAGATTTAATAAGTTTATGTTCAACTAATAAATCTAAAAGCTCCATTCCTAATTTATCCTTTGAAAAATCTATTGATGGAACATTACTCATATCTCCACCACCAAAAGCTCCCTCTGCTCCTTGTTGAGCTTTTAAAGCTTCCTCTTCTCCATGTATTAACTTTGTAACTTCATAAGCTAATATTTTCTTAGCTTGGTTAATTTCTGCTCCTTCAAGAGCTCCTAATCTTCTTACTTCATCCATTGGTAAGAAAGTTAATAGAGCTAGACATTTCTCTACATCAGCATCTGCAACATTTCTCCAATATTGGTAAAACTCATATGGAGTTGTTTTAGTTGGATCTAACCATAGTGCTCCTTTAGCAGTTTTTCCCATTTTCTTACCTTCGCTATTAGTAAGAAGTGTACATGTCATTGCAAAAGCTTGTTTTTGCTCTTTCTTTCTTATTAATTCTACCCCTGCTATCATATTTGACCATTGGTCATCTCCACCTAATTGCATAGTACATCCATGTTTTTTATTTAAAACTAGGAAATCATATCCTTGCATAAGCATATAGTTAAATTCTAAGAATGATAATCCTGATTCCATTCTTTGTTTGAAACACTCTGCTGCAAGCATTCTGTTAACTGAAAAATGTGCTCCTATATCTCTTATAAAATCTACATAATTTAACCCTAATAACCAATCTGCATTATTTTCTAATATAGCTTTTCCTTCACTGAAATCAATAAACTTTTCCATCTGTTTTTTAATACAAGATACATTGTGAGCTATTGTTTCTTTTGTCATCATCTGTCTCATATCTGTTCTTCCACTAGGATCTCCTATCATAGCAGTTCCTCCACCAACTAAGGCGATTGGTCTATGTCCAAATTTTTGCATATGAGCCATAAACATCATTGCTATAAAGTGCCCTACATGTAAACTATCTGCTGTTGGATCAAATCCAATATAAAAAGTTACTTTTTCTTTCCCTAATGCTTCTCTTATCTCTGCTTCATGTGTGAATTGTTTTATATATCCACGCTCTAATAATACATCTACTACATTTCTGTTTTCCATTTTATCTTCCTTTCTATTAATAAATATTTTCTAATATTTTAACACAAATACTACTGTTTTTAAAGTATTTTTACTCTTCTCCTACCTTTTCTTTTTTCAATGTTATACTGATAGAAAGTAGTAATCTTCCCCAAACTACTGTACAACCAAATACCATCATTATAACTGCACCTGTATTCATATAACCTCCAAATATTTCTTATCTATTTTTCCCACTCTTTTTTGTAAAATATTGTTGCAAAGATAGCCATTACTATAATAGTTCCCCATCCAAAAACTAAATTTCCTACTGTCATCTCTCTTATTCCCTTTATTAAATTAGTGATAACAGTTATACCTAATAAGGTTGGAGTTACATATTTTAATAAAATATCAAACCATCTACCTATCTCAAAATCTGAGTATTCATTAGCCTCCATTCTAATCTTTTCAATTCCATAATATCTACATACCAAAACAGTTTCTACAAGTCCTAAAGTAGCTATTATATAGTTTCCAACATGTGAGTCTACTATATCAAGAATATAGTTAAAACCTGCATAAGTTGAGAAGGCTGCACTTCCAACTAATCCTATAAAAGAGATTATTCCAACTAGTTTCTCTCTTGAAATTTTAAATTTGTCTAAAGCTCCAGTTGCAAAAGCTTCTAACATAGATATACTTGATGATAATCCAGCTATAAAAAGACAGAAGAAAAATAGAAATCCTATCATCCCTTGTAAGAAAGTATTTGTTGTTGTAGCTGATATAGCTATTGGAAAAGCTATAAACGCTATTCCAGCTCCACTTCCAAAGGAATTAAAATCAACTCCTATGCTATTTACTAAATATCCTAAAGTTGAAAAAACAGTTATCCCTGAAATAATATCAAATGAAGCATTTGCTAATACTGTTATAAAAGAACTATTTACTATATCCCATTTCTTAGGAATATAAGAACCATAAGCTATCATAACCCCTACAGCTAAAGTTGTTGAGAAAAATACCTGTGCATAAGCAGCTACCCATATACTTGGATTTAATATAGCTTCAAAGTTAGGAGTAAATAGTGCATTAAGACCGATTACCGCTCCCTTCAATCTCAAAGAATTTACCATGAATACAATCATCAAAATCATTAATAGGGGAGTAAATATTTTTGAACATCTCTCTATTCCGCCAGAGATACCTTTTTTTACAATTATCCAGTTTCCTAACCAAACTACCAATATAAAAATTAACATATATTTACTTATTCCCGCCTTAAAATCAAATGGTCCACTGGCACTTCCAGCTATCATTCCCATTAATTTTCCTGGATCTGCCATCCAATTCACAATTCCAAAAGCATGTCCTAAAGACCATACCATAAATACAACTGCTACAGATATTATTGTACAATAGAACATCATTACAACCATTGGTATCATAACTTGTAACCAACCAAACCATTCAAAATTCTTTCCCAGCATTCTAAAAGCTTTAGTTGAACCACCTCTAACTTTTTTCCCAAGCTGATACTCTAATATCATAAGTGGTACTCCACAAGTAAAAAGAGCTACTATATATGGTAAAAAGAAAGCTCCCCCACCATTTTTATAAGCTTGAAACGGAAATCTCCATAGATTTCCTAAACCTATTGCTGCTCCTACAGCTGCATAGATAAACCCTTTTCTACTCTTCCACAACTCTCTTGTCTCTTCCATATTATCCTCTCCCTTTTGAAAAATAAAAAAGCAGTCTGTTAGACTGCTTTAAAATACAAATTATCTGATTCCAATTATCCCTATCTAAGAAATAATAGAACCACTTATTTTCTGAAGTTACATAGATAGAGATATGTTATCAATAGACAAAAGCCAATATCTAACATTTTTTAATTTATTATCTAAATTTTCTATGTAGCTCCACCAATATTGTGCTCTCATATTGATAACCTCCTTTTCTTATATTTAGAATAAGTATATTACAATTTTGTATAGTTGTCAACAAGAAATTCTTTTACTCCTAATAAGCTCTCAAACTTTCTATAAGCTAATCTATCCTCTTCTTTAGTAAATTGTATAGTATCCTCTACCACAAAACATTTTATCCCCGCCCTATTAGCTGCTGTAGCTCCCAAGACAGAGTCCTCTATTACAAAAGCCTCTGATGGCTTCACATTAAATCTTTCACAAGCTTTTAAAAATATATCTGGAGCTGGTTTTCCATTCTCTACCTCATCACCAAAAACCAAATCATCAAAATAATCAAATACTCCTGTATCTTTCAGTAATTTAGTAGCACTTTCTCTACTTGTAGATGTGGCTACAACACATTTTAAACCAATCTTTTTTATATGTTTTAAAAGCTCCTCTACCCCTTTTTTTAACTTTACTCCTCCCTCTTGCTTCATAATCTCTAGTTGTATCTCTTTTTTATCTTTTAGCACCTGTTTAGCTCTCTCTTCTCCAACTAATCCCGATAGTATTCCTAGAGTTCTTACAGAGGTTCCTCCTTTTATCTCTCTTAATCTCTCCAGTGTCAATCCCAAATTATATTTTTTACTTACCTCAAACCATGCTAAATTAGCAACCCTTTCACTATCTAGAATCACTCCATCCATATCAAATATTATAAGTTTTACCATTTTTCCTCACTCTCCACTTTTTATTTTATTAATTATACCATACTTTATCAAAATAGAAAAAGCCCTCTTAGATATTCTAAGAGGGCATATTCTATATCTTATTCAAGACTATTTTTTTATATTGTAGAAAACTTCTAAACCATTGTATTGAGCCATTGATCCTAATTCTTGCTCAATTCTTAATAATTGGTTGTATTTAGCCATTCTATCAGTTCTTGAAGTTGATCCAGTTTTGATTTGTCCTGCATTTGTTGCAACAGCTATATCAGCTATTGTAGCATCTTCAGTTTCTCCAGATCTGTGAGATACAACTGCAGTCATTCCTGCTCTTTTTGCCATTTCGATAGCATCTAAAGTTTCAGTTAATGATCCGATTTGGTTAAGTTTTATTAAGATAGAGTTTCCAGCTTTTAACTCTATTCCTTTTTTAAGTCTTTCAGTGTTAGTTACGAATAAGTCGTCTCCAACGATTTGTACTTTATCTCCGATTTTAGCAGTTAATAATTGCCATCCTGCCCAGTCGTCTTCTCCTAATCCATCTTCGATAGATTTGATTGGGTATTTTTCAACAAGTTTAGCATACCATTCTACCATTTCTTCAGAAGTTCTTACAACTCCTCCTTCTCTCTTGAAGTGGTATTCAAATTTTCCTGGTGCTACTTCTTTACAGAACTCACTTGATGCAGCGTCGATTGCGAATGTAATATCTTTTCCTACTACGTATCCTGCAGCTTCGATAGCTTCAACGATTAAGTCTAAAGCTCCTTCTGTTCCGTTTATTTTAGCTGGAGCATATCCACCTTCGTTTCCTACGTTAGTAGAATCTCCCATTTTCTTTAATAATTTTCCTAAGTGGTGGAATACTTCACATCCCATTCTCATAGCTTCAGCAAAGTTTTTAGCTCCAACTGGTTGGATCATGAACTCTTGTACGTCAACTGCTGAGTCAGCGTGAGATCCTCCGTTTAATATGTTCATCATAGGTAGAGGTAATTCTTTAGCGTTTACTCCTCCTAAGTATTTGTATAGAGGCATTCCTAAAGCTTCTGCTGCAGCTTTAGCTACTGCTAATGATACTCCTAATATAGCGTTAGCTCCTAATCTTCCTTTGTTTGGAGTTCCGTCTAATTCGATCATTGTTCTATCTATTGCAACTTGATCAATAGCGTCCATTCCTAAGATAGCTTCTTTGATTTCAGTGTTTACGTTATTAACAGCTGTTAAAACACCTTTTCCTAAGTATCTTGCTTTGTCGTCATCTCTTAACTCAACTGCTTCATAAGCACCTGTTGAAGCTCCAGATGGAACTGCTGCTCTTCCTTTTGCTCCACACTCTAATACTACATCTACTTCTACTGTAGGGTTTCCTCTTGAGTCAAGGATTTCTCTTGCTACTACATCAACTATTCTTGTCATTTAAAAGACCTCCTGAGTTTTTTCATATAATTTGAAATTATAAAAATATTATATCATATTTTTTTAATTTTGACTATTTTACTTTTATTACTTTTATAGAATTAGTAGTTCCCATTTCGAAAACTTTTTCTCCACAAGTTGCTACTATTACATCTCCTGCTTGAACTAATCCTAATTCTTTAGATACTTTCTCAGCTAATTCGAAGAATGCTTCTAATGAATTTACGCTGTTATCAAAGTAAGGAACTACTCCTCTAGAGATTACTAATTGGTTAGCTGTTTTCTCATCGTTAGTTATAGCAAGTATTGTTGCTGCTGGGAAGTATCTTCTCATATCTCTTGCTGCTCTTCCTGATTGAGTTCCAACTACTATAACTTTTGCTCCTAACTCTTCACTTACATCAGCTGTTCCTCTTGCTACTGCTGAAGTTATAGTTACTTCGTCTTTATCCATTGTTCTTTTGATATTTACTAATGGATCCATTTTAGCTGCAACTTTAGCCATTACTGTAACAGCTTCTACTGGATATTTTCCTTTTGCAGATTCTCCAGATAGCATTACACAATCTGTTCCATCTAATATAGCATTTGCAACGTCGTTTACTTCTGCTCTTGTAGGTCTAGGATTTTTTATCATAGAGTCTAACATTTGAGTAGCTGTGATAACTACTTTTCCTACTTCGTTACATCTTTTGATCATCATTTTTTGAGCTACTGGTACATCTTCTACAGGAATTTCTACTCCTAAGTCTCCTCTTGCTACCATGATACCATCAGATAAAGCTAAGATTTCTTCGAAGTTATCTAATCCTTCTTGGTTTTCTATTTTAGAGATGATTCCTATTCTTTGTCCACCATTCTCATCTAGAACTTTTCTTACTGCTCTTACGTCATCAGCTTTTCTTATGAATGAAGCTGCAACATAATCTATTCCTTGCTCACAACCAAATTTAAGGTCGTTGATATCTTTTTCAGCTAATGCTGGTAAGTTAACTGCTACGTTTGGTAAGTTAACTCCTTTATTTTCTCCTAATTCTCCACCATTTTGTGCAATACATTTTACTTCATTTCCATTGATTTCAGTAACTGTAAATGCTAATAATCCATCATCTATTAATATAGTGTTTCCTACTTTTAAATCTCTTGCAAACCCTTCATAAGTAACTGCAACTTTTGTGTTATCTCCAACAACAGTTTTATCAGTTGTTATTGCGAACTCTTGTCCTGCTACTATTGTAACATCTTTTCCACCTTCAAGTTTGATAGTTCTTATTTCTGGTCCTTTAGTATCTAATAATAGAGCTGCTCTTATTCCAGTTTCTTTTTGAGCTTGTCTAAAGTTGATTATTCTATTTCCATGCTCTTCATAATCTCCATGAGAGAAGTTTAATCTCATCATGTTCATTCCTGTTTTTAAAAGAGTTTTTAAACTTTCCACTGATTCAGTTTTAGGCCCAATTGTACATACAATTTTAGTCTTTTTCAAATTACTCACCTCAAATTATTTTCATTTTATTTTTGTAGTTTATACAGTTCTTCAATAACCCATACCCAATAATTAACCTTATATAGTATAAACTTACCTACCATAAATTTTATAATAATCTTACTCTTTTAGCAAGAAAATATACGTTCATTTTTTAATCTTTTTATGGATATTTTTTGACTTACTCTTTTATATTTTTATTATAAATTAATAGTTCTTCTATTGTCTTATCTATTATTGGTATACAACACTTTATCTTGTATAAAAAAGAGGTATTACTTATCCTTGTTCTGTTTCAATTTTTGAACTTGTAATACCTCGTATACATTATTAATTTTTTACTAGAGTACGCTTTAAAAACTCTTTTGTTCTTTCTTTTTTAGGATTGTTAAATATCTCTTCTGGTGTTCCCTCTTCCTCTATATAACCTTGATTCATGAAAACAACTCTATCTGAAACCTCTTTAGCAAATCCCATCTCATGTGTTACCACCAACATAGTAAGTCCGCTTTCTGCTAGCTCCTTCATAACTTTAAGAACTTCTCCTACCATTTCTGGGTCAAGTGCTGAAGTAGGCTCATCAAATAGTATAGCATCTGGCTCCATTGATAGAGCTCTTGCTATTGCTACCCTTTGTTTTTGTCCCCCTGAAAGTTGCTTTGGCTTAGCATTTACATACTTATCCATTCCTACTATTTTTAGATATTTTAAAGCAACCTTTTCTGCTTCCTCTCTACTTCTTCCTAAGACTTTCATCTGTCCTACTACACAGTTACTTAATACATTATGATTGTTGAAAAGATTAAATTGTTGGAATACCATTCCTAACTTTGTTCTATATTTACAGATATCATGTTTATCATCTAAAATATTTTCTCCATTATATATAATCTCTCCACCACTTGGCTTCTCTAAAAGATTTATACATCTTAAAAGCGTTGACTTACCTGAACCAGATGAACCAATGATACAAACAACTTCTCCTTTTTTTACAGAAAAATCTATATCCTTAAGAACTTTATGATTACCAAAGGCCTTACTCAAATGTTTTATCTCTATTATATTTTCTCTCATTTTTTCCTCCCTTAGTTCTCCTGTCTTTTTAACTTCTCTTCTGGTGTTTCTACTTGCATTTGGTTTCCTGCCATTATCATATAGTTATCAGGTCCATCCATTTTTACTTCTATATATCTTAGTATTCTTGTAATTACAAATGTCATTATAAAATACAAGATACATGTTATAAAGAATGTTTCAAAATATCTAAAGTTATTACCTGCTACCGTTTTCGATTGGAAGAAAAGCTCAGATACAGAGATAACGTTTAAAACAGATGTATCTTTAATATTGATTACGAACTCATTTCCTGTAGCTGGTAGAATATTTCTCACAACTTGTGGTAAAACAACGTTTATCATAGTTTGAAAGTGATTCATTCCTATTGCTTGAGCTGCTTCAAACTGCCCTTTATCTATAGAGATGATTCCTCCTCTAACTATCTCAGACATATAAGCCCCTGTATTTATCGAAACAATAAAAAGTGCTGCTGCTATTCTATCTACATTGATTTCAAAAGCTAAAGCTGAACCATAATATATAACCATTGCTTGAACTATCATAGGTGTTCCTCTAAAAAATTCAATATACGCTGATAATAAACCATTTACTACTTTTAATATTGGCTTTTTTATTCCTTTTTCTGGAACTGGAATAGTTCTAATAACTCCTACTATAAGTCCTATTATTGTTCCTAAAATCGTCCCCACTACAGATATCCATAAAGTAACTCCTGCTCCACGTAAAAACATTGGCCAGTTGTTTTCCAATATCCTAATTATCCATTCTAAACTCATTATCTACTCTCCTTAAAAATCTCATTTACTGTGCTGCTGGTTGATTTTCGATAGCTCTATCCATTATCTCCAGTCTTTGTTCTTGTGAAATTCCATTTAAAATCTCATTTATTTTATCTTTTAATGGACTTCCTTTTTGTAATCCTACTGCAATTGCTGTATCTTCAGGTGATGTTACAAATCCTTCTGTAAACTCTACCATTTTAAATTTGTTATTTGCTGACTGAGCACTTATTGCCTCTGGTCTCTCTGTTACATACCCATCAATTACTCCACTTTCTAGGGCAACTCTCATAGCTGGGAAGTTATCCATTGCAGGTTGCTTTTTAACATTTGGTATTTGATCTATTACTGTATAGTGGAATGTATTTAATTGTCCTGTAATTTTTGCTCCTGAGAAATCAGCAAGTGTTTTTGCATTTTCATATTTTCCACCATTTTTTACTAACATAACTAAGTTAGATTGATAGTAAGTATCTGTAAAATCTATTGTCTCTTTTCTTTCTGCAGTTGGAGACATTCCAGCTATTATAGCATCTACTTTTCCAGAAACTAAAGCAGGTACTAATCCATCCCATTCAGTTTTTACTACTACTAATTCTTTTCCTAATCCATCAGCTATTCTTTTAGCTATTTCAACATCATATCCTCCTGCATATTCTGAAGAACCAGCAATCTTAACTCCACCGTTTGCATCTGTTAATTGTGTCCAGTTATATGGAGCATACCCAGCTTCCATTCCAACTTTAAAAGTATTTGCTTCCTCTTTTTTTGCTCCTCCACATCCTACTAATGCAACTGTTGTCAATGCTGCTAAAGCTAATCTTAATAATCCTTTTCTCATCTTTTCCACTCCCTCTTAAAAATATTTTATTTTCCCCTATATTTGCTCTAAGAAAGGAGTTTTAGTCTACTTTTAATAAAAAAAGCACCGCCCATAATGGTGGTGCTATCTTAAAAACATAGTGACTCTGTATGTATAAAAAAGATAATAAAAATCCTATACAATACCCCTATACTCCCACTTGAGATAGCACAACTTAATAAACTGGGGAAGTTTACTAAGACAGTCCTATGGCTCTTAACCATAGACCCAGCATGTAGTATCGAGAACTACTACAAACTTCGGCAAAAGCTCCTTCTCCTTAGATTCATCACTCTCTCTAGCTCCCCTAAAGACTATTAGCATTTTGCGCCTCTACCTCACATCGGTGTGAGGCATATATTTAATTGTTCCCATATATTAATATATTTTTTTTAATTTGTCAATATATTTTTTTATTTTTCCATTTCAGTTACAAACTTTTTAGTTATTTGTTGAGGTCTTGTTATAGCTCCTCCTACTACTACAGCAAAAGCTCCCAATTCTAATGCTTTTCTAGCCTTAGCTGGGGTATCTAAATTTCCTTCTCCTATTACTGGGATAGACACAGCTTTTATTACCTTTTCTAATTCTGTTACTGGGTCATTTCCTTTAGTATACTCTGTATATCCTACTAAAGTAGTTCCTACTATATCAAATCCTACTTTTTCAGCATTTATGGCCTCTTCTACAGAAGAAATATCAGCCATAAATAATTGATTAGGATATTTAGTTTTTGCTTCTTTCATTAAATCCTCAAGAGTTCTTCCATCTGGTCTCTCTCTCTTTGTTCCATCTATAGCAATTATATCTACTCCCTCTGCTACTAACGCATCTATCTCTTTCATAGTTGGAGTTATGTATACTTGGTTATCACCATATTGTTCTTTTATTATTCCTATAATTGGAAGAGTTACATTTTTCTTTATCTCTTGAATATCTACAACTGTGTTAGCTCTTATTCCAGCAGCCCCTCCCACATATGCAGCATATGCCATTCTTCCCATTATAAATGAGCTATGAAGTGGTTCATCTGGTAATGCTTGACAAGAAACTATAAGTTTTCCTTTTACTTCATTTAATCTATTCATCTTGCTTTCCTCCTTAAAATTAATCAACTAGTACCTTGAATATAACTTTTTTTATAGTTTGTGGCTCAGAACCAGCTTTTATCAAAGCCATATGTGGTTCTCCTGGAAAGCAGATTAAGAATCTTTCATTATTCAAATAATAAAACGATTCTACTTCTCCACCATAAATTTCAAAGTCTCCAACCTCATCATACTCTTTTGTTACTTTTACTTTAGAGTTAGGAACATATCCTATTCTCTCTTCTCCCTCAATTACCACATGAATATCTATATATTTTTTATGCCCTTCTAAAAATCCCTCTTCAACTGATTTAGTTTTTGGTTCAGCAGGTTGATTGAAGTAAACAACATCTCCATCTATCTCATTTTTTCCATTTATTCCTTTTTTATATTCTCCACTTAAAATACAATCTATCGCTGTATCTAAAGCCTTTGAGATCCCTTTATAAAATCCTAACTCTTTTATTTCTCCATATATCATCTCTATACCTCCATTTTGTTTTTTCAAACATATATATTAAACATATACTTTTTTCTTATAGTTGTCAATCTTTATTTTACTTTACCTACCTTTTTTAATAAAAGATATTCTGCTCCTAGTATTCCAGCATTATTTCCCAACTCTGCAAACTTTATTTTAAGGTTCTTTTTATAGTTTATCCCCAATTTCGAATCTAGACTCACTAAAATTCTATTTAAAAGATATTCACCCTGTTTTGTAACTCCTCCGCCTATTACTACCAATGGTGGATTAAAAATATAAGCTATAGTACTAAGTCCATCTGTAAAATAGTCAATCCATCTATCAACTATCTCTTTTATCTCTTTATCTCCAGACTTTTCAAGTTCAAAAATCTCTTTTCCATTTAAAGTTTTTCCTGTTTTCTCTTTTACCATTTTTACCAAGGCTGTTGCTGAAGCATATCTCTCATAACAACCCTTCTTACCACATAAACACTCTTCTCCACCCTTTACTATTTGAATATGTCCAAATTCACCAGCTACATAGGTATCTCCTCTAAAGATATCCCCATTCAAAATTATTCCTCCACCTATTCCTGTTCCTATAGTCAAACATACAAAGTTTTCACTATTTTTTCCAGCACCTAGCCATTTTTCTCCTAAAGCTGCACAGTTCACATCATTTTCTAAAACTGCTGGTATCTTGTATCTATCTTCTAGTTTCTCAACTAGATTAGTTCCTATCCATCCTGGTATTATTGGATTCCCTCCTATTACCTTACCAATAGTTCCATCTATCTGTCCAGTTCCTGATACAGCTATTCCTAAAATATCATCACTTAAATATTTATCTATAACCTTACAAATATTCTTAAAAAGATTCTCTACTCCCTTTTCTGCTTCAGTTGGAAACTCTCCCAATTCTAGAATTACTCCATTTTCATCTAAAAGTCCATATTTTACAGCTGTTCCACCAATATCTAATCCTATTACTTTCATTCCTACCTCCATAACCTTTATCTAATCCTCTAAATTTTCATATAAAATTATATGTGATTTTGACACATCACAATGCCCTTTAAAAACTTTTTCTTTATATAACATTTCAAACATTCTTTTTCCAGCCGTATACCCCTCAGAAGATATCTCTTCCATTACAGTTAAAGTTATAATCCTTTCCTTAATCAATTTTTTTATTATTTTTCCTATTCCATTTGTTACAATTTTAATTCCAGTTAACTCTTTTTTCTCTATTCTATCCAATATATCGTGTGAATATCTATTTATATATAACCCTTTAATATCTCCTTTTTTTAACCTCTCTTTTAACAACTCCACACTTTTCTCTATTCCACCACCATCTATAGGACCTTCTATTGTTAAACTAGTTCGAGATATCCTATTCATAAATCCATCTAAATATAACTTAGATGAAACTTTATCATCTCCATTATCAATTATTAAAACTTTCTCTCCATCTCTTAAGAGATTACTCATAAGTCCTGCTGCTATCTCTCCTTGCTTTTGATGATCTGGACCTACATGAAGAATATTTTTATTTAATCTTATTCCCAATGATATTACCTTTATTTTATCTAAATACGGCTCCAATATCTTAAATACACTATCTCTATCCAAAGGAGTTATTATCAATCCATCTATATCCTCTTTTTTTAATATCTCTTTTAACTCTTTTATCTGTTTTTTAGGATCGTTTATATCTGTTGTTTTTATATCTATCTTATAATTGTAGGCTTTATATTCTTCTGAAATAATTTTTATACCTCTTAATATTTCTTGAGTATAAAATTCATTTTTTGACTCTACTACTAAGGAGTACACTTTCTTACTTTTCCTTGTTCCTAAAGAGCTACCTACATAGTTTTTTTCATAATTTGTTTCCTTTACTAATTCCAATATTTTTCTCTTTGTTTCCTCTTTAATTAAAGGACTTCCATTTATAGCTCTCGCAACTGTTGTTCTACTAATCCCTAATCTCTCTGCTATCTCTTTTTGAGTTATCATAAATAACCTCTCCCTATTGTTCACGTGTTCATTCAATAATAATATACATCCTTTTTTTTCATTTGTCAACTTTTTACACTTTTATACAATATTATTTTAGCACATTAAAACCTTATAAAAATCATAATATTTTTTTTATAAACTTCTAATTATTTGTATATAGATTTTATTTTATTTTTTATTTTCAAATCTACAATACACCTTAAAAACCTTTGTTCTATCTATATTTCAGTTTATTTTTTCCTATTATAGAACATTTTAACTTTAAAAAATATATTGACATTTTTAAATAAAAATAATATCATAAACAGTATAAGGAATATGTTCACGAGAACAATGGTTTATGATTTTATTATTTTGGAGGTACACATATGAATTGGCATTGGTTTAACTGGGTTGTAATTTTACTTTATTTTATTGGAATGTTTATGGTTGGGGTTTATTTTTCAAAGAGAGCTAACTCTACTGAGGATTACTTCAAGGCAGGAGGAAGAGTTCCTTCATGGGTAACAGCATGTAGTATCTATGCAACAGCTCTATCTTCAATATCTTTTATAGCTATACCTGCTTCTGTATTCAGTAAAGGTTGGTTACTTGGAATGGCACCTCTTGGTATTATACCAATTGTTTGGGTTGCTGCAGTAATCTTTGTACCTTTCTTTAGAAGAGTTAACGTTACTACTGCTTATGAGTATCTTGGTAAGAGATTTGATAATAAATTTAGATTAATTGGAAGTTTAGCTTTCATCTTATTCCACGTTGTTAGAATGGCTATAGTTCTTTACTTACCAACACTTGCACTACAACATGCACTTCCTTCATTAAATCCTGTTATATTAACAGTTGGAGTTGCTGTTTTCTGTGTTGCTTATACTTCTATGGGTGGTATTGAAGCTGTACTTTGGTCTGACGCAATTCAAACTATTGTACTATTACTTGGAGCTTTCTTAATTATTATAGCTGGATTTACTGCTGCCCCTGAAGGTATCGGACAAGGATTTAAAGCACTTTCTGAAGGTGGAATGCTTCTAAATAGAGATTTCTTTAGCTTAGATTTAGCTAAAATCAGTATCTGGACTATGTTAATTGGTGGATTTGTTAACTCTATCTACTCTTATGTAGGAAGCCAAGATATAGTTCAAAGATACAATACTACTAAAAATGAACAAGAAGCTAAGAAAAGTTTATTTATGAATATTCCTCTTCTTCTTACAAGTATCTTCATCTTTGTAGGAATGGGTTCTGCACTATTTATCTTCTTTAAATTTAAAGCTCAACTTCCAGAAGGAATCAACGGAAATGCTATATTACCTTATTTCGTAATTCAATATATCCCTACTGGTATCTCTGGACTTGTTTTAGCTGCTATATTTGCTGCAGCACAATCTACAGTATCATCAAGTTTAAACTCTGTTTCAACTTGTATGACTGCTGATATCTTACAACAATTAAGACCTGACATGAGTGATAAACAAAAATTAGCTTTCGCTAAAGGTTCAAGCTGGATAGTTGGTATCTTAAGTACAATTTTAGCAGTATATTTCCTATATGAAGGACAAGGAGATATGTTCCTATACTTCCAAGCTATAACTGGATTATTAGGAGGACCTATTGCTGGAGTATTCTTAGTTGGAATCTTCTTTGAAAGAGTTGATACAAAAGCTGTTTGGGTAGGATTTATAGCTTCAATACTAATTGCTCTATACTTAACTAACCCTATGAACATGGTTTCTAACCTAATTCCTGGTTATGTAAAACCTCAAGTATTTGAATTTATGATCTCTTTCTTAATCATTGGTGGAAGTGTTATTGTATCAGTTATTGCATCTTTCTTAACTGGTTCACCTAAAGCTGAGCAAATAAAAGGACTAACTTATGCTTCAGTTAAAAATATGAAAGAAGATAGTAAAATTGATTAATTAAAGGTATCTCTTAACTTAATTTATACTCTAAAAAAAGTGGGAAGACAAATTTTTCCCACTTTTTATTATTTATTTACTTTTTATATTTTTACAAATTGTTAAAACATATATATCATCTACATATATATCATCCTTTAAAAGTTCACATAAATTTCTTAAAGTTGCTCCTGTACTAAATATATCATCTATTACTAAGACACTCCCACGTTTTGTTAATTTTCTCTCTTTAATTATACTATTCTTAAATAACTCTATTTTTTTCTCTTGAGGTAGTCTTTTCAATTCTTCTGAATTTAACTTTCTAAAAAAATCTAAAGATATTGGTTTCTTTAAAGTCTCACCTAAATGTTTTACTATTTGAAAAAGTGGTTGTATCTCCCTTTGGTATGTAGGTGGTGTTGCTATTATTCCATCAATTTTATCCTCTATTTTCCACTCTTCTCTTATAAATTTTGCTACTACTTTAGCTATCTCTGCTGCTTTATCATACTCTTTATGATATTTTAATTCGTTCATTGCTTTCCCAATCTCACTATATTTTACATCAAAAATTGGATAACCAAAAATATCCTCTCCTTTATAATTGCTCTCTGTCATAAAATAATCTAAAGTATATCCCTCTTTCCAATTTCCTTCAATAATCATAGGATTTATCTTCACTGTTTGTCCCTCCCATAGTATTATTATAACTTTATTATACCATTTTATATGGATAAAAAGCAAATGTAGTGTTTTGTTTTTTTTCAACTAAATTATTTTTTTTACTATTTTTATAAAAAAGTACTTGATATTATCTCCACATTGGAGTATAATCTATATAATTGTTCTAGGTTACTGAATTTTTTGTGAATTCTACTATTTGGACGAGAAGTTTTTATTTTGGAGGTTTGTAAAATGTTAAAAGGAACTGTAAAATGGTTTAACAAAGAAAAAGGGTTTGGATTTGTAACTAGTGAAGAGGGTGCTGATTACTTCGTACACTTCACTGGAATAGTAGGAGAAGGATTCAGAACTTTAGAAGAGGGACAAGCTGTTACTTTTGAAGTTACAGAAGGTAAAAAAGGACCTATGGCAGTTGAAGTTAAAGCTGCATAGTTTAAATATAAACTATTTCCAGAGAGCGATTTTACTCGCTCTCTTTTATTATTCTTTATCTCAGCTCTATCTTCATCTTATCATTTTTAAAAATTTTCATATCTTTATCTACTATTAAGACACCTAAATCATTCTTATCTGCATAATTTAAGACCTCATCTATATCCATAAGGAAAAAAGCTGTTGAGTACATATCAGAAAAAAATGCATTGTCAGATATTACTACTACCATCTTTTTATCTTCTACAGGAAAACCAGTAGTTTTATCTAGTATATGATGATATCTCTTTCCATCTATCTCTACATAGGTTTGATAATCACCTGAAACTCCCATTCCTTCATTATATAGTTCTACTACTCCTAGAAGTTTTTGAGGATTTTCTGGATTTTCTACCCCTATTCTCCATTTTTTACCATCAGGTTTTCCATTTATTGTTTCTATACTTGAAATAGATGATATAAAGGCACTAGTTACACCTTTTTCTCTCATAACTCCTTTAGCCTTCTCTACTGCATACCCCTTTAAAAATGAACCGGTATCCAGCTCTACTCCAGGCTCTGAAAATGATAACTCATCTCCTGATAAAATAATCTTAGAAAAATCTATATGTTGCATTGCTCTTTTTAAATCCTCTTTTTTAGGAATCTCTCTTTTTTCTTTAGCCCCAAAATCCCAAATATCTAAAAGAGGACCTATAGTTATATCATACTTTCCATGAGATAGTTCATACACAGATTTTAAATTTTGAAATAAATAAACTCCCTCTTCATCTAACTTTATAGTTTTTTCTTTACCAGAGTTTAACCTTTCTACAAGACTTCCTTTCATCTTGCTATTAAATTTTTTATCAATTCTTTCTATCTCTTGGAATGCTGCTTCAATAGCTTTATTTGCCAATTTTTCATTTTTATCATACACAGTTATACTTATATAGGTCCCAAATAAAAATTTACTTTGCTCTATTTTTTGTACCTCTTTACTGCAAGATAAAATAAAAATTGGCAATATTAATATTGCCAATATTTTCTTTAACATAAAGTTATTCACCAACTTTATCTTCTGCTATTTCATATCCTATTTTTCCAGCTAAAATCTCTCTAAAAGCTTTTTTTACATCAGTATCTTTCTTACTGCATTTTGTTAAAAGAGGTGCTCCCTTTCCTATTTGTCTAGCTCTTTGTCCACTTACAATAGTTAATATATATTTGTTTGGTATTTTTTCTAATAATTCATCATATATTATCTCTTTTTTCATATCTCTATCTCCTTATTAATTAGATTTTTCTTCTATAATCTTTCTAAGTGCAGCACAAGAATCTTCAACAGTATAGTTTATTATAGTTATATCATACTCTTTTTCATATTCTAACTCTTTTATAGAATTTTTTAATCTTAGCTGAATTGTTTCTTCGCTATCTGTTTTTCTTCCTCTTAATCTTTTTTCTAAATCCTCCATTGTCGGAGTTTTGAAGAAAATTAAATGGGCATCTGGATATTGAGCTTTTACTTGAAGCCCACCTTGAACATCTATTTCTAAAATAACATCTTCTCCAGCTAAAAGTCTGCTCTCTACCTCTGATTTTAATGTTCCATAATAATTTCCATGAACAGTAGCATATTCTAAAAACTCTCCGTTCTTTTCCTTAGCTATAAACTCTTCCTTTGTTAAAAAATAGTAATCTCTACCATTCATCTCTCCCTCTCTTGGAGCTCTTGTTGTTGCTGATGTAGCTAAATTTATTCCAAGCATTTTGCGAACTAATCTACAGATTGTAGATTTTCCAGCACCACTAGGACCTGAAACTATATATAGATGTCCCTTTATTCCTCTACTCATTTTTTTCTCCTTTCTCTATCCTTAACGATATTGTTTCTGGATTTATTGCTGACATTATAACATGGTTTGAATCAGTTATTATAAGAGTTTTTGTCTTTTTTCCTAAAGTAGCGTCAATAAGTCTATTCTCCATCTTTGCTTCATCTCTAAGACGTTTACTAGGAGCTGAATCTGGATTTATAATAGCAACTATTCTACCTCTCATTACCATATTTCCAAATCCTATATTTATTGGTTTCATACATCCTCCTACTCTATATTCATAGACTGCTCTCTTATTTTTTCTAATTCATTTTTACATTCAACTATTAATTTTGAAATTTCATAAAGATTTGATTTTACTCCAGTTGTATTTAACTCTCTATATATCTCTTGTAGTATAAAGTCTATCTTCTTTCCTACTGCTACTCCCTTTGAAGAAAGCTCTTTCTTTAACTGCTCCATATGACTGTCCAGTCTTGAAATCTCCTCAGAAATATCTGATTTATCTGTAAATAGAAGTATCTCTTTTAAGATATCTTCCTCTTTAAATTCAATATTTCCTTTTATTTTCTCCAATCTCTCTAGAAGTTTAGACCTGTATATATCTACAACTTGATCCTTATATTTTTTTATCTCATCTATATTAGCTTCCAATATCTCTATTCTCTCAAAAAAATAGTTTCTAAGACGTTCTCCTTCCTCTTCTCTTGTTTTTATAAAAGGAATTAATAACTCTTTTATCTTATCTAATATAAATTTACTATACTCATCTTCATCTATCTCAAAATCATTTTTCTTGATCACATTTAAATTTCTAACTAAAATATCCATTTTATTACTGAATTTTTCATTGAAATCCTGTTCCATTTCAAGTAATACTTTCATATAGCCTTTACTTTGTTCTTTATCATAATCAAAAAGCTTTCCTAAATCTCTTAAATCATTAAACTCAATTTTTAAATCCAATGACCCTCTACTTACCTTAGAGGCTATCTCTGTTCTTATTGCCCCTTCTAAAAAATTAAGATTATATGGAAGTTTTATTTTTAAATTTAAATTTTTATTATTTACACTTTTAAGCTCCATGTTCAAAGCATATTTATCATCTTGATAAGCTAACTTTGAATATCCTGTCATACTTCTCATTTTAACCTCCAGAAAGATAAAACAGATATAGGAATAGGCGACAATGTCGCCTATTCTACATCTAATATTACTCTTGTTCCATTAAATCTTCTTCTATAACTTTTGCTTTTATCTTTTTGTAAGCATTAAATCCTGTTCCAGCAGGTATTTTCTTTCCAATGATTACGTTTTCTTTCAATCCTTCTAAGAAGTCTACTTTTCCTTCTATAGCTGCATTTGAAAGAACTTTTGTTGTTTCTTGGAATGATGCTGCTGATATAAAACTTCCTGTATTAACAGCTGCTTTAGTAATACCTTGAATGATTGGTTCATACTTAATTAAAGCTTTTCCTAGAGCTTGAAGTTTTTCATTTTCTAACTCTACTACTCTCTTCTCTACTACTTCATCTTCTAAGAATAAAGAAGCTCCTGAATCAACTATTCTTACTTTCTTAAACATCTGTTTAACGATAATTTCAATATGCTTATCATTTACAGTAACTCCTTGGTCTCTATACACTTGTTGTACAGATTCTAGGATAAACTGCTCAGCTGCTACAAGTCCTTTAATGTTTAGAACGTCAAATGGAGATATAGCTCCCTCTGTTATCTTATCTCCTGCTTTTACAAGCATTCCGTCAGTAACAACTAGACGCTCTCCAACTGGTACTAGATACTCTTTATAATCACTTGAATCAGAAACTGATTTAACAAGGATTACTCTCATACCTTTCTTCTTCTTACCAGTTACTTCTATCTTACCTTCTATCTCAGTAAGCATTGCTTTACCTTTAGGGTTTCTAGCTTCAAATAGCTCTTGAACTCTTGGAAGACCTCCAGTGATATCTTTTGTTCCGGCTCCCTCTTTAATGATCTTAGCAATGATTTGTCCTTTTTTAATCTCTTCCCCTTCTCTTACCATTAAGTAAGCTCCGAATGGGATAGTATAGCTTCCTTTAGTATTTCCTTCTGCATCAAATACTACAACTCTTGGGTTGATATCTCCAGATTCTACTGGTTTAATTGCCATAAATTCTGTAACATCATACTTTTCATCATAGTTTTCTTTTACATAAAGTTCTCTATACTCAATTCTTCCATCTTGGTCAGCAATAATAGGGATGTGGAACGGATCGAATGTAACTAATGTCTCTCCTATCTCTACATGTTGTCCCTCTTTTACTTTTAATATAGATCCTGATGGAACTTCATAATCATAGTTTCCAATGATTAATTTAGCTGATTGGCTAACTACTATTTCATCTCCATTTTCCTCATTTACTAGTATCTTAACATCTCTGTAAGCTACTTTTCCTGAGTTTTCAGCTCTAACTCCAGTTACTACTGCTGCTGCTGTTGCAACTCCTCCTGTATGGAACGTTCTCATTGTAAGCTGAGTTCCTGGTTCTCCGATTGATTGAGCTGCAATAACTCCAACCGCTTCTCCAAGTAGTATCTCTTTGTGGTTAGATAAGTCCATTCCGTAACATTTTCTACATACTCCCTTTTCAAGAGCACATGTTAATGGAGATCTTATCTTAACTTTTCTTATTCCTAATTCATCTATTTTCTTGATTAGTTCTTTTCCAATTAAAGTATTTCTTGGAGCTACTACTTCCCCTTCAAATACTAAATCTTCTGCAAGAACTCTTCCATTTATTCTTTCTTTTAACTCTTCGATTACCTTACCTTCAGAGATTAGTTCTCCTACTTCAATTCCTTGGTAAGTTCCACAATCTTCTGCATTAACTATAACTTCATGTGATATATCAACAAGTCTTCTTGTTAAGTATCCTGAATCGGCAGTTCTTAGGGCAGTATCTGCTAGTCCTTTTCTTGCTCCGTGTGATGACATGAAGAACTCTAATACTGTTAGTCCTTCACGGAAGTTAGCTTTAATAGGTACCTCGATGATTCTACCTTGTGTATCGGCCATGTTTCCTCTCATTGCCGCTAACTGTCTCATCTGAGAAATGTTACCTCTGGCTCCTGAGTTCGCCATCATGTAAACTGGGTTGAATTGATCTAGTCCATCCATCATTGCCTTTGTAACTGCATCTGTTGCTTCAGACCATACAGTGATAGTTTTTCTATATCTTTCTTCGTTAATGATTTTTCCTGCTTTATAATCAGCTTCGATTTGAGCTACTTGCTCATCTGCTTTTGCTAGGATCTCTTTCTTAGCTTCTGGAATTTCAAGGTCTTCTATACCTACTGATACCCCTGCCATAGCTCCATAATGGTATCCGAAATCCTTAATCTTATTGATTAATTCAGCTGTTTCAGCAAATCCATGTTCATCATATAACTTAGCAATTAATTTCTTTAATTGAGATTTACCAAAAGTTTGGTTATATTGCTTATCTACTTCAGGTAATAGTTCGTTGAACATTAATCTTCCTGGAGTAGTTTCTATCATTTCACCATTTATTCTTACTTTAATCATAGCATGAGTATCTAGTACTCCATTGTGATAAGCTGTTAAAGCTTGAGCTATGTTAGAGAATGCTTTTCCTTCTCCTTTAGAACCTGGTCTCTCTTTTGTCATATAGAAACATCCCATAACCATGTCTTGAGATGGAACTGCTATTGGCTCTCCGTTTGATGGAGATATTATGTTATTTGGTGCTAACATTAATAGTTTTGCTTCCATTATCGCTTCTGGAGATAGCATTAAGTGAACTGCCATTTGGTCTCCGTCGAAGTCAGCGTTAAATGCTGAACATACTAATGGGTGAAGTCTAATTGCTTTTCCTTCTATTAGTACAGGTTCAAATGCTTGTATTGAAAGTCTGTGTAGAGTCGGAGCTCTGTTAAGTAGTACTGGGTGATCTTGAATTACATCCTCGATTACATCCCATACTTTATCGTCTGCTTCTTCAACTAATTTTTTAGCTGTTTTTATGTTACTAGCTAACTCTCTTTTTACTAACTCTCTCATAATGAAAGGTTTATATAGCTCAAGAGCCATTTTCTTAGGAATTCCACATTGGTTCATCTTTAATGATGGTCCAACAACGATAACCGATCTCGCTGAGTAGTCAACCCTTTTTCCAAGTAGGTTTTGTCTAAATCTTCCTTGTTTTCCTTTTAACATATCAGATAGTGACTTTAACTCTCTGTTATTTTGAGCAACTACTGGTTTTCCTCTTCTTCCATTATCTATTAAAGCATCTACTGCTTCTTGTAGCATTCTTTTTTCGTTTTTAACAACGATTTCAGGTGCTTTTATTTCTAACAGTTTTTTAAGTCTGTTATTTCTGTTAATAACTCTTCTATATAGATCATTTAAGTCAGAAGTTGCAAATCTTCCTCCATCTAATTGAACCATTGGTCTTAAATCAGCTGGTATTACTGGAACATTTTTAAGTATCATCCATTCAGGTTTGTTGTTAGAAGCTATAAAATCTCTTACTATTTTTAATCTTTTAACAACTTTCTTTCTCTTTTGAGATGAGCTTACATCATCTAACTCTTTTTCTAACTCTTCTCTTAACTCTTCAAGATTTATCTTTTCAAGAAGTTTTAAAATAGCTTCAGCTCCCATTAAAGCTTCAAATCTATTTCCATATAATTGCTTATATAACTTGTACTCTTTTTCAGTTAAGATTTTTCCTTCTTTTAAATTACTTTCCCCAGTTTCAGTAACTACATATCTTGCAAAATATAGTACTGACTCTAACTCTTTTGGAGATAGTCCTATTATAAGTGACATTTTATTTGGTGTTCCTTTAGAATACCAAATATGAGAAACTGGTGCAGCTAGAGAAATGTGTCCCATTCTCTCTCTTCTTACCTTAGATCTAGTTACTTCTACCCCACATTTTTCACAAACTAGACCTTTATATCTCATTCTTTTATACTTTCCACATGCACATTCCCAATCTTTAGTTGGTCCGAATATTTTTTCACAGAAAAGTCCATCACTTTCTGGATTTAAAGTTCTATAGTTTATTGTTTCAGGTTTTGTAACCTCTCCATGAGACCATTCTTCGATTTTCTCAGGAGATGCTAATCTAATTCTTATTTTCTCAAAACTTCTAATTCCCATTAAATACAAAGCCTCCTTATTGAGATAAAGCTATAAACGACTAGAAATAAGTTAAAGAGAGTCCTCCTTAACTTATTTTCCAATCTTAAAATATCAATTATTTTTTATTAATCTTTAAAGTCATCTAAAGGAGAGTATTCAGTTAAGATCTCTTCTTTATTTAACTCTTCATCTACGTTTATTATATTATCTTCACTATCAAATAGTTCTACATCTAATGCTAGTGCTTGGAACTCTTTTAATAATACTTTAAATGATTCTGGTAAGTCTGCTTCTGGCATCTCTTCACCTTTTATGATAGCTTCATAAGTTTTTGTTCTTCCAGTAACATCGTCTGATTTTACTGTTAACATCTCTTGAAGTATATTAGATGCTCCATATGCTTCTAGTGCCCAAACTTCCATCTCTCCAAGTCTTTGTCCTCCGAATTGAGCCTTTCCTCCTAGTGGTTGTTGTGTTACTAATGAGTATGGTCCAATTGCTCTTGCGTGCATCTTATCTTCAACTAGGTGGTGAAGTTTTAACATATACATTCTTCCTACAGTTACAGGATTATCAAATTTATCTCCTGTTCTTCCATCGTATAGATCAACTTTTCCACTTCTAGGGAATCCTAGTTTTTCTAAGTAATCCTTAACTTGATCTTCTGATGCTCCATCAAATACTGGAGTTGCTATATGTGTTCCACCATTGTAGTTACCCATAGCCATTCCTAAGTGAACTTCTAGTACCTGTCCAATGTTCATACGTGAAGGCACCCCTAGTGGGTTAAGTACAACGTCTAAGTGTGTTCCGTCAGCTAAGAAAGGCATATCTTCTGCTGGTAATACTCTTGATACAACCCCTTTGTTTCCGTGACGTCCTGACATCTTATCTCCAACAGTGATTTTTCTTTTTTCTGCAACTAATATTTTTATAGCTTTATTTACACCAGCTTTTAGTTCATCACCATTTTCTCTTGATAATTCAAGAATTTCTACTACTGTTCCTTTTGAACCATGAGGCATTCTTAATGATGTATCTCTTACATCTCTTGCTTTTTCCCCGAAGATTGCTCTTAATAGTTTCTCTTCTGCAGGTGGTTCAGTTTCTCCCTTAGGAGCAGTTTTTCCTACTAGGATATCTCCTGGTCCTACTTCAGAACCAACAGTTATAATACCATTAGCATCTAATTTTCTTAATGCTTCTTCAGAGATATTAGGGATCTCTCTTGTAATCTCTTCATCTCCTAATTTAGTATTTCTAGCTTCTATTTCATACTCTTCTATATGAATTGATGTAAACACATCATCTTTTCTTAATCTATCAGAAATTAGGATCGCGTCCTCGTAGTTATATCCTTCCCAAGGCATGAACGCCATAAGTATATTTCTACCTAATGCTAAGTCTCCACCTTTTGTTGCTGGTCCATCAGCTAGGATACTTCCAACTTTAACTTCTTCTCCAATAGATACTAAAGGAGTTTGATGTAAACACATAGAAGCGTTTGATCTTTCATAGTTTAATAATCTATATTTATGTTCTTTTCCGTTTTCATCTTCTACAACTATTTTGCTAGCATCTACATAAACAACTTTTCCGTCTACTTTAGATACTACTAAAGCTCCTGAATCTACAGCAACTTTTCTTTCTAGTCCAGTTCCTATATAAGGTGCTTCTGTTCTTAATAATGGTACAGCCTGTCTTTGCATGTTTGATCCCATCAGTGCTCTGTTGGCGTCGTCGTGCTCAAGGAATGGAATTAATCCTGCAGATACAGATACCACTTGTTTAGGAGAGATATCTAGGTAATCAACTTTTTCTCCTGTTATATTTACTATTTCATGTCCAAATCTACAAACAACTTCTCCTAAAAGTTCATTGTTTTCTCCAATTTTAGTATCGGCTTGGGCAATGAATAATCCTTCTTCTTCATCAGCTGCTAAATACTCTATTCTGTCAAAATCAGCTTTTCCATCTACAACTTTAATATATGGAGTTTCTATAAATCCATATTTGTTTATTTTAGCATATATAGCTAACGATCCAATAAGTCCGATGTTTGGTCCCTCTGGAGTCTCTATAGGACAGATTCTTCCATAGTGAGAATCATGTACGTCTCTTACCTCGAATCCCGCTCTTTCTCTTGAAAGTCCTCCAGGTCCTAATGCTGATATTCTTCTCTTATGAGTTAACTCAGATAATGGGTTTGATTGGTCCATGAACTGAGATAATTGACCTGAACCAAAGAAATCTAATATCAATGCATTCAATGGTCTAGTATTTAGAAGTGATTGTGGAGTTAATGTTTCAGAGTCTTGAATAGTCATTTTCTCTCTTACCATTTTTCCCATTTTAGAAAGTCCAGCTTTAATTTGCATTAAAAGTAACTCTCCAACTCCTCTTACCCTTCTATTAGATAAGTTATCTATATCATCAGTATGTCCATTTCCATTGTTTAAGTTGATTACATACTTCATAGTTGCAATGATATCTTCTTTAGTTAAAAGTATCTCATCATCTGCTACATTTAACTTAAGTCTCTTATTCATTTTATATCTTCCAACTGGCTCAAGATCATATCTTTGAGGGTTGAAGAACATTTGTCTAATAAGTGATTTTGCTGATTCTATTGTAACTAAATCTCCTGGTCTTAACTTTTTGAATACTTCAGTTACAGCATCCTCTTTAGTTAATGTCGTATCATTTAATACTGTATTAGCTAGTAATTTATCCTCTGGTTTTACTTCCCAGTAAACTACTTTTTCAATCTTAGCATCTATTAAAGTCTCAATTAATGCCTCATCAATAACAGCATCTACTTCAGCTATTATTTCTCCTGTTTCTTCATCGTATATATCTTCTTTGATGAAGCTTCCTTCAAATTTTGTTCTAAGAACACTTATTAATTCTTCTCTATTTTTATATTTTTGGAATATAGGAGTTAATTCTAATTCCTTTGTTTCTAAAAAGTAATCTTTAATTTCTGTATTGTTCTCAAAAAAATCAATAGCCTTTAAGAATACAGTTGCTAATACTTTTTTCTTTCTATCAATCTTTACACTTAAGAAGTCATTTTTATCAGTTTCAAATTCAAGCCAAGTTCCTTTATATGGAATAATTTTTCCTGAAAATAGATCTTTACCTGTTTGAATATTGATCTCTTTATTAAATGAAACACCTGGTGATCTATGTAATTGCGATACAACAACTCTTTCAGCACCATTTATTACGAAAGTTCCTCTTTCAGTCATTAAAGGTATTTCTCCGAAATAAACTAAAGATTCTTGTATTTCATTTCCACTTTTTTTATTTATAAGTCTTAATCTAACTTTTAAGGAAGCAGAGTAAGTCTTACCTCTTTTTTTACACTCAAGTTCATCATTTAATGGTGGTTCAGCTTCATGTAATTCATAAGCTACATACTCTAACTTGATATCTCCATTAGAAGATTCAACAGGGAAAATTTCTCTAAAAGCTGATTCTAACCCCTTGTCTTTTCTATTATTTGGAGCTTCTTTAGCTTGTAGAAAATCTTCATAGGAATCCAATTGGAACTCAAGAAAATGAGGCATAGTTCCTCTCTCTTTTATCCTTCCAAAATTCAATCTTTCAACGAGTTTCCCCATTAATTCACACCCCTTATCAATCTTAAATTTAATAGTTAATCATTTGAAAATAACAGGCTAATCTATTTCCAAATGATTAATTATCACTTTCCAAAAATAAAAATTAAATCATCTTAATAATTAGTAAAAAGGCACTCTATCGAAGAGTGCCTATTTTTTTTAACTAAGTTAAGATTTTATTTCTTAATCAGAATTTAAGTTAAAACTATTTAACTTCTACAGTTGCTCCAGCAGCTGTTAATTTTTCTTTTATTGATTCAGCTTCTTCTTTAGCAACTCCTTCTTTTAATTTTCCACCGTTATCTACTAATTCTTTAGCTTCTTTTAATCCTAATCCAGTAATTCCTCTTACTTCTTTGATTACAGCTATTTTGTTAGCTCCTGCGTTTGTTAAGATTACGTCAAACTCAGTTTTCTCTTCAGCTGCTGCTGCTTCTCCTCCTGCTACTGCTACTGCTACTGGAGCTGCTGCTGTTACACCGAAATGCTCTTCTAAAGCAGTTACTAATTCTTTTAATTCTAAAACTGTCATAGCTTCTAAATCAGCTATAAATTGTTCTCTATTGAATGCCATTTATTGTTTCCTCCTTAATTTTTCGAAAATATCTATCTTAATTTTTTATTTTTTATTTTAAATTTGACCAAAATTATTCAGCTGTAGTTTCAGCTTCTTTTTTATCAGCGATTGCCACAGTTGCGTAAGCAAGTTTTCTGATTGGTCCAAGCATTGAGTTAAGTAACATAGAAAGTAATTGATCTCTTGAAGGTAATTTAGCTAGAGCTTCTACCTCAGTTGCTTCAACTCTTTTTCCTGTTAATAATCCACCTTTAATTTTGAATACTTCTTTTTTTGCTTTAGCCTTTTCTTTTGCTAAATCAAAAACTAATTTTGCAGGAGCTACTGGATCTGCATATCCGAAAGCGAATGCTGTAGTCCCTTCTAATAAATCATCAAAAGAATCTTCTACTCCAGCTTCTTTTAATGCTATTTTGAATAATCTATTTTTTGCAACTAGATATTCAGCACCTGCTTCTCTTACTTTTTTTCTTAATTCAGTTTCCTCGTTAACTGTGATTCCTTGATAGTCAACTAATACTACTGATTGAGCTTTTCTTATTTTTTCTGCTAGTTCAGCTACTTGTTCGATTTTTGCTTGAGTTGCCATTCTTTGATTCACCTCCTCTTTTTTCTAAAAATTACCTCCGTGCCAAAGGTTAGGAACGGAGGTTGTAATCAAACTATGAGGCTAGCGAAACCTTATTCCAACCTCGGTAGGATAATTTAAGGTTCACAACCACCTACGGTCTTTGGTTTGGATCTATATTAAATTATTTATCCAACATATTTAGCTACTAATGCAGGGTCCATTTTTATTCCAGGTCCCATTGTTAGTGACACAGCAACAGTTCTTAAGTATTGTCCTTTAGAAGATGCTGGTTTTAATCTTGTGATTTGATCTAAGAAAGCTTTGAAGTTTTCTTCAATTTTCTCAGGTGCGAAATCTGCTTTACCAATTGGTACGTGAATTGATCCTAATTTGTCAACTCTGAATGCTAATTTACCTTTTTTGAACTCAGTTACTGCTTCTGCAATGTTTGGAGTTACAGTTCCTGATTTAGGGTTAGGCATTAATCCTTTAGTTCCTAGAATTTTTCCTAATCTTCCTAATTTAGGCATCATGTCAGGAGTAGCGATTGCTAAGTCGAAATCTAACCATCCTTGTTGAATTTGGTTTATATATTCATCAGCTCCTGCATAATCTGCACCAGCTGCTAAAGCCTTCTCTATGTTAGCTCCTGAAGTTATAGCTAATACTTTTATAGTTTTTCCTGTTCCGTGAGGTAATACAACTGTACCTCTAACTTGTTGATCTGCATGTCTAGGATCTACTCCAAGTCTTAAAGCTACTTCTACAGTTTCTGTAAATTTAGCTGTTCTAGTTTTTAATACTAGATCTAAAGCTTCTTTAACTTCATAAAGCTTTCCAGTTTCTACTAACTTAGCTATTTCTAAGTATTTTTTTCCTCTATGTTTTGCCATGTTTTAATTTCCTCCCTTTGTGGTGATGCGGATGCCTCCTACCACTTAATATAGAGTGGCTCGATTAGCCATCTCCCAAACAAATTAATTAGTCTACTATTTTTATTCCCATTGATCTTGCTGATCCAGCTATTATTCTCATAGCTGCTTCTACTGATCCTGCGTTTAAATCAGGCATTTTTGTTTCAGCAATCTCTCTTAATTTAGCTGTTGTAATTTGTCCAGCAACTTCTTTTTTAGAGTTCTTAGCTGCTGATTGGATTCCTGCTGCTTTCTTTAATAAGTCTGATGCAGGTGGAGTTTTTAATATAAATGTGAAACTTCTGTCATTATAAACAGAGATCTCTACTGGAATTATCCATCCAGCTTTATCTTGAGTTTTTGCATTGAAAGCTTTACAGAATTCCATGATGTTTACTCCGTGAGCTCCTAATGCTGGTCCAACTGGTGGAGCTGGGTTAGCTTTACCTGCTGGTAATTGTAGTTTTATTAATTTAATTACTTCTTTTGCCATTTCTTAAAATTACACCTCCGAAAAATGTGTGGTAATGACGGTGTCATCTCCCACTAGCAAGGCCCAATTATGCCTTTTGAACACTGTCAAAATCTACTTCAACTGGAGTCATTCTTCCAAACATTTCGATCATGACTTTAGCTTTTTTATGTTCCATATCTATCTCAGCAACTTTACCTTCTTGATCTGCAAAACCACCTTTTAGTACTTTTACATAATCTCCTACTGCAAAGTTAATTTTTATTACTTCTTTAAGCTCTTTTTCATCCTTTGAAAGATCTAATCCAATAACATCAAATATGTTTTTCACTTCTTCATCTTCCATTGGAATAGGATCAGAACCAACACCAACAAATCCTGTTACTCCATTAGTATTTCTAACTACATACCAAGCATCTGAATCCACTCTAAAGTTTATTCCTTCGTTGCTTTCCTCTCTTGTAGCTACCATTTCCAACATTACATATCCTGGAAATATCTTTCTAGCAACAGTCTTCTTTTTACCTCTCACTTCTTCTATAGTCTCTTCTTCAGGAACAAGAATTCTTGTAACGATATCCCCCATCCCTAGAGTTTCTATTTTTTGTTCAAGGTCAGTTTTTACTTTTTTTTCATACCCCGAATAAGTATGAATCATAAACCATTTTTTTACTAAGGTTTTTTCCATATTTATTATCCTCCAAAGAGAGATACCAAAATCTTTAATAGTCTAGAAGCAATCAAATCAAAAACTCCCAAATATATACTTAATATCAAGCTCATCGCGATTACCCAAAGAGTTGAATTTTTTACTTCTTCTTTGCTCGGCCACTGAACTTTAGAATATTCCATTTTTATTCCTTGAAAAAGATTCATGCGATCACCTTTTTGATTCGACATTATAAAAAAAATGGCAGGTCAAGAGGGACTCGAACCCCCAACCCTCGGTTTTGGAGACCGATGCTCTACCAATTGAGCCATTGACCTGCACGTTGTAAAACTAAACTAATTATTTCTTAGTTTCTTTATGTAAAGTAACTTTTTTGTCCCACTTACAGTATTTATTAATTTCTAATCTTTCTGTAGTATTCTTTTTGTTTTTTGAAGTGCTGTAGTTTCTTCTTTTGCACTCTGTACATTCTAATTGAATATTTACTCTCAATTTTACACCTCCACTCATAACGGTATCATTTAGATCCTCCCATACACATTCTATGTATGGTGTTAAAGAGTTTATATCTTGCTTTCTAAGACTTAGATATATTACCATTTTTTTTATTTCTTGTCAATGATTTTTTTTAATTTAATTAATATTTTTTACATTCTACTAAAATCCTCTATTTTTAAAGGATTTTTATGTATTGATATGGTAATTTAATCTAGTAATCCTATTGTAATTTTAATATTCTATAAAGTATACTTTTAATTTATTTTATAAAATTTAAAATCTACTCTTAATATTTAATAATTTATTTATATTAAATTTTGGTATCTCATCAACACAAAAAATAAAAAAGCTTGGCAAGTTCCTATCCTCCCAGGAGGCTTCCCTCCAAGTACTTTCAGCGTTTACGGGCTTAACTTCCAGGTTCGGAATGTGTCTGGGTGTACCCCCGTAGCTATTCTCACCAAGCTATATCT
>JAHLFN010000058.1 GCA_018883725.1 Candidatus Fusobacterium pullicola
TAGAAATTAATTAAAATAGGGAGCTTTCAACTTTTGTTGAAGACTCCCTATTTTCTATTTTTTAATTCTAATAAAAACTAAAGTAAATATTAAAAGTAGTAATTGATACCAAAGTAGAGGAATCAGATCAAAAGGAGATACCTGTTCATTAGCAAAATTTAAAAGTATCAACATTTGAGCTCCATATGGAAGTAATCCTTGAAAAATACATGAAAATATATCTAAAATAGCTGCACTCTCTTTAGGATCTATATCATATTTTTTAGAGATATTTTTTGCAATGGAACCATTAATAATAATAGCTACTGTATTGTTTGCTACAGCCATATCTGTTACAGATACAAGAAGTCCTATTCCTAATTTGGCAGTTTTTTTACCAATGATTAATTTTTGAATATGCTCAATTAACCATTGTATACCTCCAGCTTTTGTTGTCATAGCAGCAAGTCCTCCAGAAAGAAGAGAAAGTAAAAAAATCTCATTCATTCCTAAAAAACCATTGTAAATCTCCTTTGAAAGTGAAAGAAGTGTGAAATCTCCATATATAACTCCTATCAAGCCAGCAACAATAATTCCAAATGTAAGAACTATAAAAACATTTAAACCACTAACAGCCATAATTAAAACGCTTATGTATGGTAAAATTTTCAAAAGACTATAATTTAAAACTTCCATATGAGTAACAACTTTAGAAGTTCCAAAAATAAGTAAAAGTATAATTGTTGTAATAGCGGCAGGAACAGCTATATAGGAATTAACTTTGAATTTATCTTTCATCTCTACCCCTTGAGTACGAGTAGCAGCTATTGTAGTATTAGAGATAATAGAAAGGTTATCTCCAAACATAGCTCCTCCCATAACAGCTGCAAGCATAAGAGGTAGTGAAACACCACTCTTTTCAGCTAGTCCTACAGCAATAGGAGCTATAGAGACAATAGAACCAACAGAAGTTCCTGTAGCTGTTGAGATAAAAGAGGCTACTATGAAAATACTAGGAACTAAGAACTTAACTGGGATGTATGATAGAGCTAGATTCACTGTAGAATCAACTCCACCCATAGTTTTAGCTACACTGGCAAAGGCACCAGCCAAAAGATAGATTATACACATAGTTATAATATCTTGATGCCCACACCCCTCTAAGAATACATGAAACTTTTCTTTTATACTTCCTTTAAAAAGAATAAACGCAGAAATAATACCTATAGATACAGCAATAGGTGAAGGAAGTTGATAAAAGGCCATTGAAACCCCTTGAATTTGTAAAAATATACCTACCCCCAAGTAAAAAAGTACAAATATTAGTAATGGAATCAATCCAATAAAACTACTTCTTTCATTATGTATCATTAAACTAAACCTCCCAAGAAAAATTTTAAAATAAAATTTACTCTTCAGTTTATCATTAAATCCAAAAAAATACAACAATTGTTTGAAAATTTATTTCAAGATTATATAAAAAAGAGACTGAAAAATAATCAGTCTCTAGATTAGTATAGAAAAGGCTTCTATTTAAATTAAGCAAATAATCCGAATATAAAAGATCCAAGTATAAGCATCATAGCTCCTCCAACTCTAGAAGAGATTTGAGCAAAAGACATTAAATCCATTCTATGAGCAGCTCCTAATACAGCAACATCTCCAGAACCACCCCTATTAGCCATACAAAGTCCAGCTGTTATAGCAGCTTCGATTGGATAGAACTTCATTTTTTTAGAAACTACCATAATAAATCCAACAGCACCAAAGACAATGGCTAAAGCAATAACAAGATTACCGAAAGTAATAGAATTAATAATCTCTTGAACATCAGTACCAAATCCTACTGCTCCCATTAAAACCCAAATAGTATATTTTGAGAAGAATGTTTGCATATTTTTAGCTCCAGCTTTTAATGTAGGAGGAACAATGTTTAACATATTAAGAATAATACAATATATAACAAGAAAAGCAAGTCTATGCATTTCAAAAGATAAACTTAAAGAGCTCCAAAGCATTGCTGAAATATGAGAAATCATAAATATAACTCCAGTAAATATTAAAGCAGCAGCAAATTCTTTTTGACTAACTTCTAATTTAATTTCTTCATCTTTAACTACTTCTTTCCCCTCTTCAATAATTAAATTTCCATTTCCAGTAAGTTTTTGATATTTAGATCCTAATTTATTAAGTAAGGCACCTGTTAAGATAGCAATTACATTGGCAACTGTAAGAATAGAAATTGCAAAAGCAAACCATTCACTAGCTGGTCTACCAGTTTTTTGAGCCCACATTTCAGACATTGGAATTGCTCCAGCTCCAGTTCCACCACCCATTATAGGAAGAACGTAATTCATCATGACATCAAGAGGTTTAATACCAAAAATTAAACCAGCTAAAATTCCACAAACACTAGCCCCTATAACTCCGATTATAATGAGTGGAATATATCCAGAGATTGCTTTAAATAAAACATTTCTATTAACAGTTAAAACAGAACCTACAACTAATGCTGGAATAAAAAGCTCTAGAAAATTAACAGGTTGTTTGTCATAAAATGTAGCAATAGATTTTAAAACAGGTTCAGGTACTAATTTATATGTTCCCATTATAGCTGACATAAGGAATACAAGTACGGTACCACCACCGATATAATCATTCCAAAACGGAATTCTATCTCCTATTTCACCAAATAATATACCAAATACTGCTAATACAGTAAAAATAATTAAAAAATTTGGTCTAATAAAAGCAGAAGTTTTACCACCAAATGGACAGTAAACCGAGAAAATTACTACTAATAGTAAAAAAGAAAATATTGGTAAAGAAAGACCACTCCATTTACTCTCTTTAAGACTAAAAAGTTCAGAAAAATTTTTCTTAGCCATAGAAACACTCCTTTTTAAATAAAATAGTTTTATCCCGTTGAGATTTTGGGAATAAATTTGCATATGGTAATATGCCAAGTTATTATATAGATATAGTACTCTGTATACAAAAATATATCTTATTATACAGTATACATTATTTTTGTTAAAAGTCAATGTTTTTTTGTTTTATATGCAACCCTATTGATCTAATATAATATTAATACAACGTAAAAAGAGAAAACAAAAGATATTGACAAATAAAAATATATGTAATATAATCATATTATTATAATTGTATACAATATACAATAATAAAAATATAATGTAATTTAAAAGTCAATAAATATTTAAATTAAAAGAATTTAAAGAATTAAAGGAGGAAATAGATGAAGTTAAAGATAACAGAGACTTCGCTAAGAGATGGGCATCAGTCTTTAATAGCTACAAGACTAAAAACTGAAGAAATACTTCCTATTTTAGAAAAAATGGATAATGTAGGATATTATTCATTAGAGGTTTGGGGAGGGGCAACATTTGATGCATGTATTAGATTTTTAAATGAAGATCCTTGGGAAAGATTGAGAGCGATAAGAGCTAGGGTAAAAAAAACAAAACTACAAATGTTAATAAGAGGGCAGAACTTATTAGGATATAAACACTATGCTGATGATGTAGTGGAAGAATTTGTAAAGAAATCTATTGAGAATGGAATTGACATAATAAGAGCTTTTGATGCATTAAATGACTATAGAAATTTAGAAGCTACAATTAAAGCTGTGAAAAAATATAAAGGGCATTGTCAAGGATGTATAGCTTATACAACAAGTGACGTACATACAATAGATTATTATGTAAAAAAAGTTTTAGAATTAGAAAAAATGGAAGTAGATTCTGTTTGTATTAAAGATATGGCTGGGATATTGCTTCCAGAAACTGGTGCTGAATTAATAAAAAGAATAAAAAATGTGACAAAGTTACCAATTGAATTGCATACTCACTGTACAGGAGGAATAGCTGAAATTTTGTATATGAAAGCAATAGAAGCTGGTGTTGATATAATAGATACAGCAATCTCACCTTTTTCAGGAGGAACAAGTCAACCAGCAACTGAAGTCTTTGCACAATTATTAAAAGGAACAGAGAGAGATCCAAAACTTAATTTAGAACTATTAGGAGAGATAGCAGACTATTTTAAACCTATAAAAGAAAAATATAGAATTGAAGGAATATTAAATCCAAAAGTTATGGATACAGAACCTAAAACATTAGCTTATCAAGTACCAGGTGGAATGTTATCAAATTTAATGTCTCAACTAGAACAGCAAAAAGCTTTAGATAAATATGAAGATGTTTTAAGAGAAATTCCTAGAGTAAGAAAAGATTTAGGTTATCCACCATTAGTTACACCATTATCACAGATGGTAGGGACGCAAGCTGTATTTAATGTACTTTTAGGAGAAAGATATAAGGTAGTACCAAAGGAAATAAGAGACTATGTATCTGGATTATATGGAAAGTCTCCAGCACCAATAGATTTAGAAATTCAAAAGAAAATAATAGGAGATAAAGAACCATTAAAATGTAGACCTGCTGATTTAATAGCTCCAGAAATGGAAAAATTAACAGCTGAGATAAAAGGACTTGCTAAAACAACAGAAGATGTGTTGATGTATGCATTATTTCCTGAAAATGCTAAGAAATTTTTAGAAAATAGAGATAAACCTCAAGTAGAAGAGTATGAAATAAATTTATTTGTATAGAGGAGGAAGAGTAGTGGATATAAATATGAGTTTTTTCCAAGGGCTTCAACTTTCAATAATATCAATGTTAATAGTATTTGGATTACTATATGCTATTTCATTAGTATTAAGTGCTTTTAGATTAGTATTTAAAGAAAGTAAAGAGATAAAGGAAATTATAGAAAAAAAAGTTTCTATACCAGTTAAAGAAGTTGTAAACTCAAAGGGAATAAGTTTTGAAGAGCTGGAAAAGGATCAAGATATGCTAGTGGCCGCAATGGTTGCTTCTATGGAAGCTGCAGGAGAAAATAAAGTAAATAATTTTAAAATTGTTAAAATAAGACAGATATAGGAGGAGAAATGAAAAAGATATATAAAGTAAAAGTCAACGGGAAAGTATATGAGGTAGAATTAGAAGAAGTAAAAACAGTAGAGGGAAAAATAGTAACTGAAACAAAAGAGGTAAAAGTAGCTCCAACAATTCCGGTAGCAACAAGTGGAGAAAAAATAGAAGCACCAATGCCAGGTGTAATAGTTGATATTAAAGTAAAAGTAGGAGATACAGTAAAAGACGGAGATTTAGTAGCAGTTTTAGAAGCTATGAAAATGGAAACAGAGATATTTTCTTCAAAAGCAGGAGTAGTATCAGCTATTAATGTTTCTAAAGGATCACAAGTAGAATTAGGAGATGCAATAATAACTTTATAATAAAAGAGGAGGAAAAAAATGCTTAATATATTGATAGATTTTATAGGAAGCACGGGTTTTTCAGCTTTGACTTATAAAGAGATAATAATGATAATGATATCTTGTGCATTTCTATATTTAGCAATAAAAAAGGGGTATGAACCATATCTATTAATACCAATAGCAACAGGAATGTTACTAGTAAATTTACCTTTAGCAGAATTAATGGATAAAGGGGGATTAATTTATTACTTATATAAAGGAACAGAGCTAGGAATATATCCACCATTGATATTTTTATGTGTAGGAGCTGGAACAGATTTTGGACCATTGATAGCAAATCCAAAAAGTATATTGTTAGGTGCAGCAGCACAATTAGGAATATTCTTTTCATTTTTAGGAGCAATAGCATTAGGTTTTACAGGGCCAGAAGCGGCATCAATAGGAATAATAGGGGGAGCAGATGGACCAACAGCTATTTATTTAACTTCTCAATTAGCACCAAACCTATTAGGACCAATAGCTTTAGCAGCATACTCTTATATGGCATTAGTTCCAATAATACAACCACCAATAATAAGATTGCTTACAACTAAAGAAGAAAGAAAGATAAAGATGGAACAAGCAAGGGTAGTAACAAAAAATGAAAAAATTGTTTTTCCAATAATTGTAATGGTTTTAGTTTCTTTATTATTACCGAGTGCTGCATCATTGATAGGAATGTTGATGTTTGGAAATTTAATTAAAGAATCTGGAGTAGTTCCCAAATTAGCAGATACAGCTACAAATACAATGATGTATATGATAACAATAATACTAGGTTTAACAGTAGGAGCAAAAGCGAATGCGGAAGCTTTTTTAAATCCACAAACTTTAAAAATAATAGTATTAGGATTAATAGCATTCTCTGTAGGAACAGCTGGGGGGGTATTATTTGGAAAGATAATGTGTAAATTATCAGGTGGTAAAATAAATCCAATGATAGGAGCAGCAGGAGTATCAGCGGTACCTATGGCAGCAAGAGTAGTACAAAAAGTTGGACAGGAAGAAAATCCTTCAAATTTCTTATTGATGCATGCTATGGGACCAAATGTAGCAGGAGTAATAGGGTCAGCAGTTGCAGCTGGAATATTATTAAATGTATTCTAGATAAAATTTTAAAGTGGAATTTAAATTGATTTTAAGATAAAATAGATAAAAAGTTTGATGATAAGGAGAAATGAAAATGATAGGAGTTTGTGGTAATGAAAAAGACTCTGATGTTATTGTAACTGTAGATTTAAATAATACAGGTATTGAAATAGTAATAGAGTCAAAGTTAAAAAAAATGTTTGGAAAATTGATGGAAAAAGCAGTAAGAGAAGTTCTTGAAGATATGAAAGTAGAAAATGCAAAAGTTTTAGTTCAAGATTTTGGAGCTCTTGACTTTGTAATAAAAGGAAGAACAAGAACTGCAGTAAGAAGAGCAATGGCAGGGGAGGTTAAATAATGGAAAAAAGAGCAAGAAGAACTATGATGTTTGCACCAGCAAATAATCCTAAGATGTTAGTAACAGCTCATCTTTATGGACCAGATTGTGTTTTATTTGACTTAGAAGATGCTGTAAAATATGCTGAGAAAGATGCTGCAAGAGATCTACTAGCAGAAGCTTTAAAAGTAGTAGATTATGGAGATACAGAGATTTTTGCTAGAATTAATCCTTTAAGTACAGAGTTTGGAAAAGATGATGTAAGAGTATTAGTACCAGCAGGACTTAGAAAAATGAGATTGGCTATGTGTGAAAAACCAGAGCAAGTAAAAGAGTTAGATGAATTACTAACTGAAGTAGAAAAAGAACATGGAATAGAAATAGGAAGTTGTAAAATACAATGTTCATTAGAAACACCATTAGCAATAATGAATGCAGTTAGTATAGCTACTGCTTCACCAAGAGTAGTATCAATATCATTTGGTGCTGAAGATTTTACAAGAACTCTTGGAGCTGAGAGAACAAAAGAGGGAAAAGAGATTTTCATGGCAAGAAGTATGGTAGTGATGGCAGCTGCAATAGCTGGAGTTGATGCTATAGATACAGTATGGGCAGATTTAGATGATGAAGAAGGATTTAGAGAAGAGGTAAAAACATCTTTAAATATGGGGTTTGCAGGTAAATCATGTATACATCCTTCTCAAGTAAAAATAGTACATGAAATTTTTACTCCTTCTAAAGAAGAATTAGAAAAGTCATTAGAAATTGTAAAAGCTGCAGAAGCTGCAGATATAAGTAAGGGTGGAGTAATAACTGTTAATGGGAAAATGGTAGATATTCCAGTTATAGCAAAAGCTGAAAAAGTTGTAAGATTAGCTAAGAGTGCAGGAATGATAAAGTAGTTAGGAGGAGAATAAGGTGGAAATAAAGACTATGATAAATAAAGTAAATAGAGAAATACCTAGTTATATAGAAGGATATGGAGAGGTAAAGCCTTATGAAGGACCTTATGCTACAAAACCAGTTGGAAGAAAATATGCTCCATTAAAATCTTTTTCAAAACCTGGAGATTCAAAATTATTATCTTCAATTAGAGAAGCTATTGAGAAATGTGAGCTTAAAGATGGAATGACTATCTCTTTTCACCATCATTTAAGAAATGGAGACTATGTACTTAATATGGTAATGGATGAAATAGCTGCTTTAGGAATAAAAAATATTAATTTAGCTTGTTCATCTTTAACAACAGCACATGAGCCATTAATTGAGCATATCAGAAGTGAGATTGTAACAGGAATAACAACTTCAGGATTAAGAGGGGAAATAGCAAAAGAGATTTCTAAAAATAATATTTTAGGAAAGCCTATTATATTTAGAACTCATGGAGGAAGAGCTAGAGCAATTGAAGCTGGAGAGTTAAAAATAGATGTAGCTTTTATAGCAGCACCAGCATGTGATAGAATGGGAAATATGAATGGAGCAGAAGGAAAGGCAGCTTTTGGGGCTATGGGATATCCTATGGTAGATGCTCAATATGCAGATAAAGTAGTGGCAATAACAGATAATTTAATGCCATTTCCATTAAAAAGAATTAGTATTCCAATGACACAAGTTGATTATGTAGTTGAAGTAGAATCAATCGGAGATCCAGAATTAATAGCAACTGGAGCTACCAGAATGACTAAAAATCCACAAGAGTTATTAATTGCTGAAAAAGCTTCTGATGTTTTAATAGCTTCTGGTTATATAAAAAATGGTTTTTCATTCCAAGCAGGATCTGGAGGATCTTCTTTGGCTGTATGCAAATATTTAAAAGAGTATATGAAAAAAAATAATATAAAAGGTTCGTTTGGAGCTGGAGGAATAACTTCAACAATGGTAGAGTTATTAGAGGAAGGATATTTTGAAGCTTTATTAGATACTCAAAGTTTTGATAGTGCTACAGCCGATTCATTGGTAAAAAATCCTGCTCATATTGAAATGTCAGCTTCAATGTATGCTAATCCTCATAATAAGGGATGTAGTGCACATCAATTAGATGTAATGATACTTTCAGCAACAGAAATAGATACAGATTACAATATAAACTCTTTAACGGGATCAACAGGAATGATTATGGGAGCTATAGGTGGAGCCCCAGATACTGCAGCAGGAGCTAAATTAACAGTTGTTGTTGCTCCTACTATGAGAAAAAGAATACCAATAATTATAGATAGAGTAACAAATGTGGTAACTCCAGGAGAAACAATAGATGTATTAGTAACCGAAAGAGGAATATGTGTAAATCCTAGAAGAAAAGATTTAATAGAAGCGATGGAGTTAGCTGGAATAAAATTAAAAACAATAGAAGAGTTAAAAGAGGAAGTTGAAAAATTAACTGGTGTACCAGAAAAAACTTCATATCAAGATACTATAGTTGCTGTTATAGAATATAGAGATGGAACAGTAATAGATGTAATAAAACAAGTTAAATAGAAATTAATTTTTAATTGTGAGATAAGGGGGCTGTTACATTTTGTAACTGCCCCTTTTATCATATGAATGGGAGAAAATATGTTAGTATTTTTATATTTTATTTTGATTTTAGTAATAGGTGGAATTTCATATCAAAAAATAAATGGACATAAAGATTTTTTTATAGCTGGGAAAAATGGAAATAGTCTGGAAATAGCAGGAAGTCTATTAGCAACAATATTAGGGAGTTCAGCAATATTAGGAAGTGTAGATTCTGCCTATGAAATTGGTTGGGCTGGAAGTTGGTTACTTTTGACTGCAGCTTTGGGATTGATGTTACTTTATCCCTTTTTAAAATATATAGCTAAATTTCAAAATTATAATTTATCAGAATTATTAGGAGATATTTATGGAATAGAGGTTCAAATTTTAGCTTCATTTGTAATTCCTATTGCTTGGTTAGGAGTTGTATCATCTCAAATTATTGGAGCAGCCAAAATAGTGATGATTCTAAGTTCAATAAATTATATAGAAGCAGTTATTCTAAGTGGAGGAGTTTTTATAATTTATACTTTTTTGGGAGGGCAGCTCTCTATTATAAAGACAGATTTTTTTCAATTGCTATTTATTTTAGCAGGTGTTTTGGGAACTTTTTTCTATATTGGAGAAAATATAAAAGATATAGAAGGATTAGGAATAGTAAATGAAAAATTTAATTATTTAGATGTAATGGTTTTGATATTAACATATTCTACTACTTGTCTAGTAGGACCGGATATATATTCTAGATTATTTTGTGCAAAAGATATAATAGTTATGAAAAAAGCTTTGATTATAACAGTAGCTATTTTAGTACCAATGGCTTTTATTTTGTCTGGAATTGGAATTTATGGAAGAGAAGTTTTAAATGAAACACATACAGGATTAAAATCTGTATTACTACTTATAGCAGAAAGAAAATTAAATAGAATAACTTCAACTTTTCTTTATTTTGGCTTATTATCAGCCGTGATATCTTCTGCAGATACTACTTTGTTAACTGCCTCTTCTTTATTTACTCAGTGTTTTTTCAAAAATTTAAAAAATGAAAGATCCGTGTTAGTAACAAGATACATGATTATATTTTTAGGAATAATATCGATAGGGATAGCGTTATATTTTAAAAGTATATTAGGTAGTTTGTTACTAGCAATCGCAATATATTCAGGAGCATTTATTGTTCCAGCTATATTAGGAATTTTAGGATTTAGAAGTAAGAAAGAGATAGTGATAACAGCTATAATAATTGGAGGAATGTTAGCCTTTATAGGAAAAATTATAGGTGGAGATAAGGGGAATTATATTTTAATTTTTAGTTTTATTTTAAATTTCGGAATATTATTGATTGGGAAAAAAATAACTACTCATTAAAATAAAATGAGTAGTTATTTCTCTAGATAGAATATTTAGAAAGTATAAAATTCATAGATTTTTCTAAATGAACTCTATTTAAATTTATAGCAAAAGGAAGATCCTTTCTTTTTATTGCTTCTAATATCTCTAAGTGATCTTTAAAAGCTTCTTTTTTTCTTTCAGCATTATCAATAGATATTTTTCTAAATCTTTTTAAATAAAGGTTTATATTATTGATCATAGCAGTAACTTTAGGCAGATCGGCAATTTCATAAAGAGTTTGATTAAATTCTGTGAATAGCGAAAAAACCTTTTCGATATTTTTTAGTTCAAAAGCTTTTTTAGTATTTTTTAGGACTTTTTCAAGTTTTTTTATATCTTGAGAGGTTCCTTTTTTTATAATCTCTTCTAGAATAATTCCCTCTAGTGCTATTCTTATTTTATAAATTTCTGAAATTTCTTCTTTGGTAAAAATTTTTACAATAACACCGCCAGTTGATAAGCTTTCAACAAGACCTTCTAATTCAAGCATTCTAATAGCTTCTCTAATAGGAGTTCTACTTATTTGAAATTTATTAGAATATTCAGTTTCTATAATTCTTTCACCTGGTTGAATAATACCATCTATTATCATCTCTTTTAAAGAATCGTAAACTTTTTCTCTCATAGATTTATTTTTTTCAATTACCATAAAAAATCTCCTTAAATATTGTACTATGTATACATAATACAACATTTAAGGAGAAAAGTCAAACCTATCTATTTTGTTGTCTAGCTATTCTAGGGAATATAAATCCTAATCCAATAAGAACTATAGGAGTTAAGATATTTAAACTGATTTGGAAAATCCATTCTGAGCTGAATGCCTCAAGGTTTTTAGGGAAGATACCCATTAAACAAGCAAAGGAAGTAAATGCAAAACACCAAGCTCCAACTAAAGTAGCAACTTTGTCGCTAGCTATAAATTTGAATGTAGCTTTTTCCATAAGTCCTTTATTTCTAATAAATCCTCTAAGCCCTATATAAGCTAGGAATACCCATAGGTATCTTAATGGCATAACTATAGAGTTAAGATCTAGTAACCAGTTATATAGATTATTCATATCTCCAATACCAAGTGCAGGTATTATAATTAAGATTCCAACTAAGATAGCAGTTAATTTATACCCGTTTATAGGAGCTCCATACTCATTAGTTTTAGTAAATGATTGAGGAATGAAGTTTCTGTCTCCCTCTCCAATTAACATTTTTAGTGGAGCATCTATTGAGAACATAAGAGCAGATATTTGTCCTAATGTGTTAGCTACTGCATACAGAATCATTAGAAGATTTCCTACTCCATAGTACTCTCCTAAAAGTTTGAAAGCATAGTATTGCCCATTCATCTTAAGGTCAGCAGGAATATTTCCACTGTTGAACATAATACCCATAGCAAGAGATCCAAGTAGAGCTGACATTCCAACAGAAGCAGCAAGTATGATCATTCCTTTAGGGAAGTTTTTACTTGGATTTTCAACATCTTTAACATATGGAGATATCTTCTCACATCCACCTACTGCAAATACAAGCATAGATATTGTAGTAAAGTATGTAAAATCAAATTTAGGCATAAAAGTAGCTAAACTCCAATCAGTAGTAGCAGAAGTAGCTCCTACAATTGAAGGTGCTGCAACAGTTAAAAGAATGTAAAGTATTCCCATGAAAAACATAGATGTTCCAGCAAGAGCTCCTATTTTTTTCAAAGAGTTAATTCCTTTAGCTGATAGCCATAAGAAAAATAAAAAGATAACAAGTACAATACTTTGTAAGATTAAAGGATTGAAGCTTTTAATCATATTTCCATTTTGGAAGAAAACCCAACTTAATGCAACTAGTGCACTTTGAGGTTTTTGAGCAAGATAAGGTATATGTACTACCCAGTAAGTCCAACCAGCTAAATAAGCTATTAATGGGCTATAAGTAGATCCAATCCAGCTTGATACTCCTCCACCTTTATTTTCAAATACAGATCCCATTTCTCCAACCATTAAAGCATATGGTAAGAAATAGAAAGTAAGTATTAACAGCCAAGATACAACAACTGTTAATCCTTGGTTAGCATAGTTATTAACAACATTTCCGAATCCCCAAACTACAGTGAATCCCATCATTGCCAATGTACGCCAATTAAGTTTTTTTGTTTCCATCGGTTTTGTTCTCCTTTTTTAAAAATTGCAATCACTTGAAATTATACCATAAAAATAGGAAAAAAATTATAATTTTTTGAAAAAATTTTTAAAAAAATATAAAAGTAATAGAAAAATTACACTTTTGATAATATAGTAAAATAATATTGTACTTATTTAATAACTAAGAGCTCTTTAAACTCTTTGATATTGTTTCTACTTACTGGAACTTTAAATTTTAAATCCTGTATTTTTAAAATGTACGTTCCATTAAACCAAGGCTCAACCTCTTTAATTTTATCTAAATTGACAATATAGGAGCGATGAGTTCTATAAAATTTATTTTTGGGTAAAATTTCCTCCCATTTAGATATTTTTAATTTCGAGGTATAGATTTCATCTTTGACATATACTATACTCTCTTTTTCTGCTACCTCAATACAGTAAATTTCATCAAGAGAAATAACTAACATTTTTTCACTAGAGAATACAGTAACCTTATTAATTTTTTCTACCTCTTTCACTTGAAGAGTTTCTTTTGATGAACTTAGGTTATTTAAAACTTCCATTATTCTCTTTTCAGAGTATGGTTTTAAAAGATAATCAAAAGCTTTTATTTCAAAGGCTTCAGCAGCATAATCTCTATATGCTGTGATAAATATTATTTTTAAATTAGGATTTAATTTTATTAGAATTTTTCCTAAGCTCATACCATCCAACTCAGGCATATTTATATCTAAAAAAACGACATCAACCTCATGTTCTTGAAGATATTTTAATGAATCTACTGGATTTTCAAATTCTTTTTCTAACGTAATTCCCTTGTGCTTTGAAAGAAAATATTTTAGTTCCTCTCTAGCAGGAAATTCATCCTCTATAATTACACATCTTAACATTTTTCCTCCTTGTTAATATTGAAAGATATCCTTGTTCCTTTTTCAAGTTTCTCTATATTTAAACCCTTTCCATAAAGAATTTTTAAACGGTTATGAACATTTTTTAAGCCTATATTTTTTTCTATCTTATCATCAATACCATCTATAATACTTTGGTCTATTCCAATTCCATCATCTTCTATAATTATATTATAACTTTTGTCTTTTTCAATAACAGATATAGTTACAGTTCCTCCTTCTCTTCTTTTTAGAATACCATGTTTTATACTATTTTCAACAAGAGGTTGAATTATAAGACTTGGAAGTTGGAGAGTGAGAGAAGATTCAGGGATATTGTAAATAGTTTTTATTTTATTCCCAAACCTTGCTTTTTCTATATTTATATATGCTTCAACTTGCTGTAATTCTTCATGTAGAGGAAGAAGTTTAGAGAAATTTTCAAGATTATATCTCAAATATGTAGAAAGATTTATAATTATCTCCCTTGCCTTATTTGGCTCTATCCTTACAAAAGAAGATATAGTATGAAGAGCATTAAATAAAAAATGTGGATTTATCTGTGTTTGAAGAGCTTTTAGTTCAGCTTCTTTAGCCATAGATTTAAAGTTTTCTATGTTACTAAGTTCAATCTGAGTAGAAATAAGCATAGAAAGTCCTTCGGCCAAATATTGTTTTCTAGCTGTAGCACTTTTAGTAGTATCAAAGTATAATTTTAAAGTTCCTGATATTTTTCTTTCCTCCTGAAAAAGAGGAAGGATAATGCAAGATTTAATATTTTCACTAATATATTGAAAATCAACTAAATCATCTTCATCTTTACCAAGAATAAGGAACTCTCCAGTTTTTAGAACTTGTTTAGTAGCCTTACTCTTAATCTTAGAATGATTTAAGACATATTCATCAGAAATGACTGAGCTAGCTATAATATTTTTATCATCAGTAATAATGACCATTTTGGCTTCCAAAGCTTCAAGAATTATTTTACAAACTTCATTTAAACTATTTCCTTTTCTGATGTATGGAAGAGATTTGTTAGCTATTTCAAGAGCTAGTTTAGCTTGTTTTCCAGCTAAAATCTCCTTTTCAGAAATAAGATCTTCTATTATAATAATAACAATAGAGACACCTAAAGCGTTGGCAAGGATCATAGGAATATATATATTTTTTACAATATCTATGGCAATATTAAAATTATATAAGAAAAAACCAGTGATCAGAATTAAAATCATACTTAAATTTTCAATTAAAAATCCACTAATGAATCCATAAATATAGCAATTTTTTTCATTGGTTTTTCTAAAAAAAAGAGTTGTAATAAATCCTCCTATAATAGATGAAATACCACAAGCAATTGTTGTTGGACTCTGTGTATCAATGAAAAATCTATGTATCCCAGCAATACAACCAGTTATAATTCCAACTTGAGGTCCTCCTATTATTCCAGCAACTGCTACTCCAATATTTCTAGTGTTAACAATGGCACCTCTATAATAAATACCAGTATATGTTCCTATTATTGAAAGAAAGGAAAAAAATATTGATAATAAAATAATATCAAGTTTTGTATACTCTTTTTTAGTAAAAATATTTCTAGCTCTTTTAAATTTTGTAAAGAAAAAAGCTAAAGCAATTATATATCCAAGATTATTCAAAAGCCTACTTGTTAGTTCAAACATAAAATCACCTCTATTTTGAGAATTATATCATAAAATTGATAAAGAAAAAAGTAAAACAAGGATGAAATTTTGCATTTTAAGTAGAAAAAAATACACTTCAGAATAAAAAAGAATAAAAAAATATAAAATATAGTAAAATAATACTATAGAAATAAATACATTCAAAATGTAAAAAAATATAACAGGAGGATAGGTTTTATGATTAGTTTTATACTTTCAATAATAGCCTTAATATTAGGTTATTTTATCTATGGAAAAATAGTAGAAAGAATATTTGGACCAGATGAAAATGCTCTTACTCCAGCAAAAAGATTACAAGATGGAGTAGACTATGTAGAGATGGATGAAAAGAAAACTTTCTTAATTCAATTCTTAAATATAGCAGGAACAGGACCAATATTTGGAGCTGTTGCAGGAGCTATGTGGGGACCAGCAGCATTTATATGGATCGTATTTGGTTGTATATTTGCGGGAGCTGTTCATGACTACTTAATAGGAATGATGTCTTTAAGAAAAGATGGAGCTAGTGTTGCAGAATTAGTTGGAGATAATTTAGGAGATAAGGCAAAACAACTAATGAGAGTATTTTCAGTAGTACTTTTAATACTTGTAGGGGTTGTATTTATAACAAGTCCGGCTGCAATTTTACATGATTTAGTGAAATCTGTACCAACATTAACATTTGTTGGAATAATAATAGTTTACTATATGGTTGCTACAGTATTACCAATAGATAAAGTAATAGGAAAAATTTATCCAATATTTGGAATCTGTCTATTAATAATGGCTGTTGGAATAGGAATAGGATTAGTAGTTCAAGGGTATGAAATTCCAGAAATAACATTAAAAAATTATCATCCACAAGGAGTTTCAGTATTTCCATACTTATGTATTTCTATAGCTTGTGGTGCAATTAGTGGATTCCATGCTACTCAATCTCCAATGATGGCAAGATGTCTTGGAAATGAAAAACAAGGAAGAAGAGTATTCTATGGAGCTATGATTTCAGAAGGAATAGTTGCACTTATATGGGCAGCAGCAGCAATGTCATTCTTTGGTGGAACTCCAGGACTAGGAGAGGCACTTGGACAAGGAGGAGCTGCAGTTGTTGTTAATAGAATCTCAAATAGTGTTTTAGGAAAAGTTGGAGGAGCTTTAGCAATATTAGGAGTTGTAGCATGTCCAATAACTTCAGGAGATACAGCTTTTAGAAGTGCAAGACTTACAATAGCAGATGCAATTGGTTATAAGCAAGGACCAATATTAAATAGATTTGTAATAGCTATCCCATTATTCGTAGTTGGAGTTGCATTATGTTTTATCGATTTCAATATTCTATGGAGATATTTTAGCTGGTCAAACCAAACTTTAGCTACAATAGCTTTATGGGCTGCAACTAAATATCTTGCAAATAATGGTAAAAATTATAAGATTGCTCTTATTCCAGCTATGTTTATGACTGTTGTGGTAACATCATATATCATAATAGCCCCAGAAGGATTTGTAAGATTCTTTAAAGGAGTTCCAACTAGTACAGTTGAATTAGTAGGAAATATATCTGGAATAGTATTATCACTAATTTGTACAGCAGTTTTTATGAAGTCTTTAAAAAAAGATAATAAGTAATTAAATTAAAAAGAGAAAGTGTATTATAAACAATATAAGACATTTTCTCTTTTATTATTTTTTATGATTATAATTTAAAGGGATTCAGATATCTCCCATATAAGTTGTTCACGAAGTTCAGAGAATCCTTCTAAAATAGATAGCTTCCAGTTACTTCCATATAATTTAATTTCAAAATTATCGATCTCATCAGCTATATTTTTTTTAGTAATTTTTTTCTTATCAAATAGAGGTGCTCTTTTCTCTTCCTTTCCTTCTATAGATATAATTAGCATTCCTTTAGAGTATCCTTTTAGGATAACTTCAGAGGCTCTTTGAGCTTCAGCTTTCTCTATAGCTCTTTCCTTTCTATTTTCAGCATTTTTTCTTTTATTTTCAGTAAGTCTTCTGAATTTTTTTTCTTCCTCTAGTCTTTTAGCTTTTTTCATTTTTTTATTGATTGAATAAGCTTTTCCTTTTGGTTTATCTTTACTTATTATCTCCATTATTGACTCCTTTATTTAAAAATTTATATACATTATATATTATAACATATTTGAAGAAAAATACCTATGTTTCAATATTTTTTATCTTAAAATTAGTTAAGAAAAATATAAAATATTTACTAGATTTTTTATAAAAAAAAGTATAAAATATGAAGACACAAAAATTTATATTTAGGAGGAAAGATGAGTAGCATCAAGGTAAAGTCATTAGTTTCATTAACAATACCAATATTCTTTGAGTTATTACTTATCACAATAGTGGGAAATGTAGATACAATAATGTTAGGTTATTATAGTGATAAGGCAGTAGGAGCAGTTGGAGGAATAAGTCAAGTTTTAAATATTCAAAACGTAATATTTGGATTTATAAATCTTGCAACAAGTATACTATGTGCTCAATTTATAGGAGCGAGAAATAAGAAAAGAGTTCAAGAGGTAATAACAGTTTCATTGATAGTAAACCTTCTATTGGGAATTGTAATGGGGGGAATATATTTTATATTTTGGAGATTTATACTAGAAAAAATAAATCTACCTACTGAATTAATAGGTATGGGAAAACTATATTTCCAATTAGTTGGAGGATTATGTGTATTTCAAGCTGTCACTTTAACTTGTGGAGCAGTTATGAAAAGTCATGGAAATCCTAAGCAGATGCTATTTGTTAATATAGGAGTAAATTTATTAAATATTTTTGGAAATGGAGTTTTTATATTTGGATGGTTTGGAGCACCGATTTTAGGACCAACTGGAGTTGGAATATCTACAGTTGTATCAAGAGCTATAGGGTGTATAGTTGGATTTATAGTGATGAGTCATTACTGTAATTTTAAATTTAGAAGAAAATTCTTAAAACCTTTCCCATTTCATGTGATAAAAAATATTCTTTCTATTGGAATTCCAACAGCTGGAGAAAATTTAGCTTGGAATGTAGGGCAACTTATGATAATGGCAATGGTAAATACAATGGGAACTACAATGATAGCTTCACGTACTTATCTTATGCTAGTAGCAAATTTTGTAATGACATTTTCAATAGCATTAGGACAGGCCACAGCTATACAAGTAGGGCAATTAGTAGGAGCGAAGGAGCAAGATGAAGCATATAGAAGATGTTTTAATAGTCTTAAACTCTCAATAGTACTAGCTATTGTTGTAACTTCTGGAGTAGTTTTATGTAAACATCCAATAATGGGAGTATTTACAGATAATGTAGAGATTTTAGATGCCTCACTTAAGGTTTTTCCTCTTATGATATTACTAGAGGTAGGAAGAGTTTTTAATATCGTTATTATCAACTCTCTTCATGCAGCTGGAGATATAAAGTTTCCAATGTTTATGGGAATAATATTCATTTTTATAGTGGCAGTTCCTTTCTCATATATATTTGGATTAAAATTAGGATGGGGATTAGTAGGAATTTGGATAGCTAATGCTGCAGATGAGTGGTGTAGAGGAATAGCTATGCTTATAAGATGGAAGAGTAAAAAATGGCAAAGTAAAAGCTTTGTGTAAAATTTATTTTAAAAAGTTGATTAACTTAGTATTTTTTCTTTGCTAAGCTAATCAACTTTTTTTATAAATTATAAATTTTTTAAATTTTTTTAATTATAAATTCATTATTTTCTCTCTTTATTTTTAACTTGAATAAGTTATCAGAAGTAGTTGGAAAATCCTCTCTATAGTGTGCTCCTCTACTCTCTGTACGAGCTAATATACTCAAAGCTAAAAGTTTTATACTCTCTTCCATGAGATAGATCTCTAAAGAACCATTTTTAATATTTTTACCAATATTATAATTTTCTCTAATAAATTTCAAATCACTCAATAGGGTATTCACCTTGGCTTCACTTCTAACTATTCCTAAGTTTTTAGAGGTACTCTCTTTTAATTTTTTAATAGTGTTTTTCCTATCTAAAGTATCATCTTTATCATCTTTACAGATAGATTTTATCCAATCATTAAAAGAGTTTTCAATCTCTGTTATATTAGTTTTCATCTTTTTACTATTTTTTATATATTTTACAGAGTGAGATACAGCTTTATCTGCAAAGACAAGAGAACCTCCCACAGAGTTTCCTCCCAGTCTATTAGCTCCCTCAATTATAGAAGCTACCTCTCCAACAGCATAAAGTCCTTCTACTTCAGTTCTAGCATCAATATTAATTTTTATACCACCATTACAACTATGAGCAAAATGATTTATTAGAATTTCATCTTTTAATAGATCGATCCCCATCTCATTTTTGAGCCAGTTAAGATATACAGTATAGAATTCCTCCTGATCCTTGTAAAGTTCTTGTGTAAATTTAAGAGCAGCACCATCAGTAGGAAACTTTAAATCAATTAAATGACTTTTAAAATCAAAGCTAAATGGAGCATATCCACTTCTTTCTATCCATAAATCCTTCGTTGAATCACTCTCTATTCCAGTTAAGATAAGCTCTCCATTTTTATTATACATTCCAGAACAGTATTTAAGGGTATGTTCACCAAATAGAACATTGTATTTAGGTTTTAAAAAAGCTGGAATGAATTGTATAAATTCCATATTTTGTACACTTGCTCCAGCATCAAGAGCAGCAATATGCCCGATACCATTAATTCCCTCAGGATATAGGCTATCTTTATAGTTGCTAGCTATTCCTCCAGTTGCCAAAATAATAACTCTAGATTTAATAAAGATAAAGTTTTGCTTATTTTGAAAAATTGCTCCAACAACCTTGTTATCTATACTTACAATTTTTACTAAGCTAGAATTTTCTAGAATATTTAGATTATTATTTCTTTTAATTTTTTGTCTCCACTTTGCTTGAGCTTTCTTCCAATTATTGATAAGATAGATATCTCTAGAATATTTAGCAAAACAAGCTGGTCTAGAATCCTTACGAAGCCAAGGTTCAAATCCTATTTTATTGAGCAGAGGGATATTTTTCTTTATATTTGAGATATAGGTTTTTATAAGCTCTGGATTTTCCATTCCTTTTCCCATGTTTTCTATATCTTCATAGTATTTTTCATAATCACTCTCATCTTTTGTAACTTGAATTCCCAATGTACCTTTTAAGGGGAAGTAGCTAGCTCCCCCACAAAGTTTTTTATTAGTTACAAGATATACTTTTTTTCGATTTTTTAAAGCTCTTTCTGTAGCAACTAGTCCAGCTATTCCTGTACCTATAACTAAAATTTCACATTCCAACACTTTTTTTATTTTTACCTTCATATAGTCACCCTTTTAAATTATTGAATTAATCTAACTCTATAGCCCCAGTATAAAGTTGATAGTAAGTTCCTTTTTTCTCAAGTAACTCCTCATGTGTTCCTCTTTCAATGATTCTTCCATGTTCTAATACCATTATAGCATCAGAATTTCTAATTGTCGATAATCTATGAGCTATAACAAATACTGTACGACCTTTCATAAGAGCGTCCATACCTTTTTGAACTATAGATTCTGTTCTAGTATCAATACTAGAAGTAGCTTCATCGAGGATAAGAACAGGTGGATTAGCTATAGCAGCTCTTGCAATAGCAAGAAGTTGGCACTGTCCTTGTGATAACTCTGTATCTATTCCAGATATTACAGTGTTGTATCCATCAGGTAAAAGTTTTATAAAGTGATCAGCATTGGCTAATTTAGCAGCTTGGTAAACCTCTTCATCAGTAGCATCCAATTTTCCATAACGGATATTTTCCATTATTGTTCCAGTAAATAGGTGAGTATCTTGTAAAACAACTCCTAAGCTACGACGTAAATCAGCTTTCTTAATCTTATTAATATTGATACCATCATAACGAATTTTTCCATCAGCTACATCATAAAATCTATTTATTAGATTTGTAATTGTTGTTTTTCCAGCTCCAGTAGACCCAACAAAAGCAATTTTTTGCCCAGGTTTAGCATATAGATTTAAATTATGTAAAATAATCTTATCAGGATTATAAGCAAATGTCATATCAAAGAAACGAACATCGCCTTTTAGTTCAGTATATGTAGTAGTTCCATCACCATGTGGATGTTTCCAAGCCCATGTTTGAGTAAACTCTTTACATTCAACAAGCTCTCCATTTTCATCTCTCTTAGCATTTACAAGTGTTACATAACCGTTATCTACTTCAATTTCTTCATCTAACATATTAAATATTCTTTCAGCTCCAGCTAAAGCCATAACTATAAAGTTCATTTGTTGAGCAATCATACTAAATGGTTGAGTAAAGCTACGTGTTAATTGTAGAAATGTTGCAATAGTTCCAAGTGTCATAGTACTAATACCAGTTACAACGAGTAAAGCTCCTATAAAAACTGTTAGTACATAGTGTAGATTACCAATATTTCCCATAATAGGCATCAGTATATTTGCATATTTATTGGCAGCAGTGGCACTTTCAAAAAGTCTTTCGTTTAGTATATCAAAGTCTTGTTTACTCTTTTCTTCGTGACAGAAAACTTTTATAACTTTTTGTCCTACCATCATCTCTTCTATAAATCCACTTACTTTACTTATTTCTTTTTGTTGTTCAACAAAGTAAGCTCCACTTTTTCCACCTATTTTTTTTATTACTGTTAACATTAATATAACAATTAAAACAGTAAGAAAAGCAAGAGGAAGATTTAATCCAACCATCAAAATAAATATAGTTACTATAGTAATAAAAGCAGAAAGAGTTTGTGGGATACTCTGAGTAATCATTTGACGTAAAGTGTCAGTATCATTAGTATAAAGACTCATTACTTCACCATGAGAGTGGGTATCAAAATATCTAATTGGAAGTTTTTGCATATGGTTAAACATATCATCACGAATACGTTTTAAAACTCCTTGTCCAATATTAACCATCAAACGGTTATAGATATATGTACAGATTACTCCTACGGAATAAACACTAGCAAAACTTAAAACCACTTTAGCTAATCCAGAAAAATCTGGATTTTGACTACCGATTAAAGGTGTTATATAGTCATCTATTAAAAATAATAAAAATAATGGACCAGCCATTCCAGCCATAGCACTTATAACTATAGCTAAAACAACTATAATGAATTGAAATTTATAAGCACTAGCTACATACTCCATCAATCTGAAAGCTGTTTTTTTTCTTGCCATTATTCTACACCTCCTCTTACTTGAGAATTATAGATCTCTCTATATATGTCATTGGTTTGTAGTAGCTCTTGAGAAGTTCCAATACCAACGATCTCTCCCTTATCTATAACAATTATTCTATCAGCATCTTCAATAGATGAAATTCTTTGAGCAATTATTATTTTTGTAGTTTCAGGAATAAATTCACTGAAAGCTTTTCTCAGAAGAGCATCAGTTTTTGTATCTACAGCACTAGTAGAGTCATCTAAGATAAGGATTTTTGGTTTTTTTAGAAGAGCTCTAGCTATACATAATCTTTGTTTTTGTCCCCCAGATACATTTGTTCCACCTTGCTCTATATGAGTATCATATTTATTAGGAAAATTTGATATAAAGTCATGAGCTTGAGCTAATTTACAAGCTTCAATAATCTCTTCATCAGTAGCATTCTCATTTCCCCAACGTAGATTTTCTTTTATACTTCCAGAGAATAAAGTATTTTTTTGTAATACCATAGCAACATTATTTCTAAGAACTTCTAAATCATACTCCCTAACATCTCTTCCAGCTACCTTAACAACCCCTTTACTAGCATCATAAAGTCTAGGAATAAGTTGTACTAGAGTACTTTTTGAACTTCCAGTTCCTCCAATAATTCCGATAGTTTCTCCAGATTTAATAGATAGATTTATATTTTTTAATACATTTTTATTTTCATCATCAAGATAGCTAAAATCAACATTTTCAAACTCAATACTTCCATTAGTTACAACTTTTAAAGGATTTGAAGGAGAAACAATATCACTTTCCTCTTTAAAAACAGCTACAATTCTTTTAGCAGAAGATTCAGCAATGATGACTAATACAAATACCATAGATATCATCATTAAACTTGAAAGAATTTGGATAGCATAAACTATCATACTCATAAGCTCCCCAGTAGTCATTACATTAGAAACAATTAATCTAGAAGCTAACCACGCTATCATCAAGATAGAGGTATAGACTGAAAATTGCATAAGTGGAGCATTCCAAGCTACTATTTTTTCAGCTGTTTTAAATCTAAAGTAAACATCTTGAGAGATATCATCAAATTTTTTATTTTCATACTCATTTCTTACATAAGATTTAACTACTCTAATTCCAGAAAGGTTTTCTTGAACTATTTTATTTAATTTATCATAAATTTGAAAAACTTTCTCAAAATGTGGGTGAGCTTTTAATATGATGATAAAAAGTCCAGCTCCAAGAATAGGTACTATAATTAAAAATACCATAAAAAGCTCTCTATTTATTGTAAAAACCATTATAAGGGCAAATATCATCATAAAAGGAGCACGTACTAATGTTCTAATAATCATCTGATAAGCATTTTGAACATTGGTAATATCAGTAGTCATCCTAGTTACTAAACTTGCAGTAGAAAATTTATCAATATTATGAAAAGAAAAATCCTGAATTTTATAGTAAATATCTTTTCTTAAATTTTTAGCAAATCCAGCAGAAGCTTTAGCAGCAAATTGCCCAGCTAAAACTCCAAAAAGTAGTGAAAACATAGCAGCAATAATTAGAATAATTCCTAAAGATAGAGTATATTTTAAATCGCTGTTTTTAAGTCCAACATCAATTATTTTAGCCATAAAAAAGGGAATTAGAATCTCTAATAACACTTCAAAACTGATAAAAAGAGGTGATAAAAGAGCTTCTTTCTTATATTCTCGTATTGATTTCATCAATCTGTTTATCATATTTTCCTCCTAATAAAATAAATAACTTAGTTTCCTAAGTATTTTTAAAAAAATTTATGATAAATTATTTATCATTTTATCAATAACTTTAAAAAATAGATCGAGTTCTTCTTCTGTAAGTCCAGCCCCTAATTTTTTTTCAAAGTTTTTTAAATCTTTTATAACTATCTCTTTATATAATCTAGCTTTTTCAGTAACAATTATTTTTTTTAATCTTCCATCATTAGGCATTGGCTTTCGAATGATAAGATTATCTTTTTCCATTTTTTTTAATATCTCTGTAGCTGTAGACGAACGTAGTCCAAGTTCAACTTCAATATCTTTTTGGAAAAGACTTTCCTCATGTCCTAAAAGAAAATGTAAGACTCTTCCTTCAGCACCAGTTAATTCACTTTTAGAAGCAAACTTATCTATTTCACGATGAATTTTATTTGATAGTTTTTTTAATTCACGTCCAATATATTTTTCTTTCATTAATATATACCACCTCCATTATCTTTAATTACCTAGTTACCTAACTATTTTAAAATAATTGATTTTAAAAGTCAAGTAAAAAACATCAAATTATCATTATAATAATTTCTTCTCGTTTTGATAGGTGAGTAAAAATTAATGTATAAATTTGTTTGTAAAATATATAAAAATGCTAAATTAAAGAACATAAAAAAAATTTTTAAATTGGCATAAAAATTGCTATATTAAATAGTGTGAAATAAAAGATGTTAAGGAGGATATAATAGTGGAATTATTAAAATGGGTACACAATACAAAAAGTAGAGATGTAAACTACCAAAAAGAAAAATTAGTAGGATTTGAAGAGAAAGAGATGAAGGAAGTTTATGAGTTTCATAAGAGTCTTCCTGGATATAAAGCAACTCCATTAGTAGAATTAGATGAATTAGCAAAATACTATGGTGTACAAAAATTATGGTTAAAAGATGAATCAAAGAGATTTGGATTAAATGCTTTCAAAGTACTTGGAGGTTCATATGCAATAGGAAAATACCTAAGCCAAAAATTAGGAAAAGATATGAGCGAATTACCATTTAATGTACTTGTATCTGATGAAGTAAAAAAACAACTTGGAGATGTAACATTCGTTACTGCAACAGATGGTAACCACGGTAGAGGAGTAGCTTGGGTAGCTAATAAATTAAGACAAAAATCAGTAGTATATATGCCAAAAGGATCAGCTCAAATGAGATTTGATGCAATAGCTAGAGAGGGAGCAGATGTATCAATAACTGATTTAAACTATGATGATGCTGTAAGACTTGCTAACAAAGGTGCACAAGAGCATGGATGGATAATGGTTCAAGATACTGCATGGGATGGATATGAAGAGATTCCTTTATGGATAATGCAAGGTTATTCAACAATTATCAATGAAATAGTTGAACAATTAGAAGCAGCTAAAGAAGAAAAACCAACTCACGTATTCTTACAAGCTGGAGTAGGATCTTTTGCTGGAGCAGTTCAAGGATACTTATCTCACCTATATGGAGATGACAGACCAATAACAATAATTTGTGAACCACACGGAGCTAACTGTATATATAAATCAATGGAAGCTAATGATGGAAAACCTCATAATGTAACTGGAGATTTAACAACAATAATGGCTGGACTTGCTTGTGGAGAACCAAATACAATCAGCTGGAAAATCTTAAGAGATAACTCAGATTTCTCTGTATCATGTGATGACTCAATAGCAGCAAGAGGAATGAGAGTGTTATCTTCACCTCTAGGAAATGACCAAAGAGTAATTTCTGGAGAATCAGGAGCAGTAGGACTTGGATTATTTACAGTATTATCTGAGAAAAAAGAAGAGTATGCAGAATTAATGAAAGCATTAAAAATAGATGAAAACTCAAGAATCCTATGTATCAGTACAGAGGGAGATACAGACGTAGAAGGATTCAAAAACGTAGTATGGAATGGAGCTCATCCAAATAAATAATAGAAAATAAATTTAAATGGTTTAATTATTATTTTTAAGTATTGTAATATTATTATGATAAATTATGGAGGAAAAAATGTTAACTGAAGCAAGAAAACAACAACTAATAGAAACACTTAGCAACTTAATTCAAAGAAGAAGTTACTCTGGAGAAGAAAAAGAAGTAGTAGAGTACATGGAAAAAATAATGAAAGAAGTTGGATATGATACTGTTCATATTGATAAATATGGAAATATAATAGGATCAATCAAAGGAAAATATGCGGGACCAAGAATATTAATGGATGGACATATTGATACAGTTCCAGTAAATGCAGAAAAATGGACAGAAAAACCATTTGGTGGAGAAGTTCATGATGGAAAATTATTCGGAAGAGGAACTACAGATATGAAAGGTTCTGTATGTGCAATGATGTTAGCAGGGGCTTACTTAGCACAAGACCTTAAAAAAGAATTTGCTGGAGAAATATTCATGGCTGGAGTAGTTCATGAGGAGTGTTTCGAAGGAGTAGCTGCTAGAGAAATAAGTGAATATGTAAATCCAGATATCGTAATAATAGGAGAAGCTTCTCAATTAAACCTTAAAATAGGACAAAGAGGAAGAGGAGAAATAGTTGTAGAAACTTTTGGAAAACCAGCTCACTCAGCTAACCCTGAAAAAGGAATAAACGCAGTTTATAAAATGATGAAAATAGTAGGAGAAATCCAAAAATTACCTATGACTCACCACAAAGATTTAGGATATGGAATCCTTGAGTTAACAGATATTAAATCATCTCCATACCCAGGAGCATCAGTAGTACCTGATTACTGTAGAGCAACTTATGACAGAAGACTTTTAGTAGGAGAAACTCCAGAATCAGTTTTAGCTCCATTACAAGAATTAATCGATAGATTAATGAAAGAAGATGAAACATTAAAAGCTAAAGTTTCTTATGCAGTAGGAAAAGAAATGTGTTGGACAGGAAACGAAATAACAGGAGAAAGATTCTTCCCAGGATGGTTATTTGATGAGAAAGAAGAATATATCCAAAAAGCAGTAGAAGCATTAAGAGGAATTGGACAAGATCCAACAATAATGCATTATAACTTCTGTACAAATGGATCTCACTATGGAGGAGAAAAAGGAATAAGAACAATAGGATATGGTCCATCAAAAGAAAATATAGCACATACAATAGATGAGTACATAGAATTAGATCAATTATTCAAAGTAACAGAAGGATTCTACGCAATCTTAAAAGCTTACCTATCAAAATAATAATTGAATGATAAAAGTATTGGTCAGTAATTTACTGATCAGTACTCTTTAATATAACAGGAAAAAAGTTACTTAAATAATTTTAGGTACTAAAAAGGGTAGGTCAAAAAATAGAGGAGGAATTTTAATGTCAAAAATTCTAATAAAGAATGGAACAGTTATAGATGGAAGCAGAGGAGCAAGATTCCAAGCTGATGTATTGATAGAAAATGAAAGAATAGTTAAGATCGGGAAAATAGATGAGGCAGCAGATAGAGTAATAGATGCAACTGGAAAGATAGTAGCACCTGGATTTATCGATACTCATAGTCACTCAGATTTAAAAGTTTTAATAGAACCATTTGTTGAACCAAAATTACGTCAAGGAATTACAACAGAAGTATTAGGACAAGATGGAATATCTATGGCTCCATTACCAAAAGAGTATGTAAGTTCTTGGAGAAAAAACCTAGCTGGATTAGATGGAGACAGTGATGAGTTAGGTTGGGATTGGGAAACTACAGATAATTACTTAAAACTAATTGAGGAAAGAGGATGTACTCCAAACGAATCTTATCTAGTACCTCATGGAAATATCAGAATGGAAGCTATGGGATTAGAAGCAAGAGTTGCTACTGATGAAGAGCTAGAAAAGATGAAAGAGATAACTAGAAGAGAGATGGAGGCTGGGGCAGCAGGGCTTTCAACAGGATTAATATATATCCCATGTGCATACTCAGATACAAGAGAGATGATAGAGATATGTAAGGTAGCAGCTGAGTATGATAGACCACTTGTAATTCACCAAAGAAGTGAAGCAGATACAATGATAGAGTCTATGAATGAAGTAATAACAATAGCAAAAGAGAGTGGAGTAAAGATACACTTCTCTCACTTCAAAATCTGTGGAAAAAATAACTGGCATTTAATAAAAGATATAGTAGCATTATTAGATAAATGTAAAGAAGAAGGAATAGAAATCTCTTATGACCAATACCCATATGTAGCAGGAAGTACAATGCTAGGAGTAATAATTCCACCTTGGGCACATGCAGGAGGAACAGATAAACTAGTAGAAAGATTAGGAAATCCAGCTGATAGAGAGAGAATGAAACATGATATAATCAATGGAATACCTGGATGGGATAACTTTATAGATTTTGCAGGATTTGATGGAATCTATGTAACATCAGTAAAAACAAAAGCAAATGAAGATTGTATAGGAAAAAATCTTATAGAGATAGCAGAGTTAAAGGGAAAAGACAAATTTGATGCAGTATTTGACCTATTAAAAGAGGAAGAAAATGCTGTAGGAATGTATGACTACTATGGTAAAGATGAGCATGTAGTAACATTCTTAACAAGAGAAGAGAGCAATGTATGTACAGATGGATTACTAGCTGGAAAACCACATCCAAGAGTATATGGTTCTTTCCCAAGAGTTATAGGAAAATTTGTAAGAGAGATGAAAGCTTTATCGTTAGAGGAAGCAATCTATAAAATGACTCATAAGCCTGCTAAGACATTTAAATTAGAAGATAGAGGATTAATTAAAGAGGGATACTTTGCAGATATAGTAATCTTCGATGAAAATACAACAATAGATAAAGGAACATTTGTAGATCCAATTCAAAATCCAGAAGGAATAAGCCATGTAATGGTAAATGGAGTTCTAGCAATAGATAACTTTGAAGCAACTAAAAAACTTTCTGGAAAAGTATTAAGAATTAAAAAATAATAATTACCTTTCTCAAATTAAGAATCAGGAGTAGTAGAAATTATTACTCTTGATTTTTTTATTTTAATTGTATTAAACTATGTTATAATATAGAAAAATAATTTGAGGTGAAAGTATGTCATTTTTAAAGAAGATACAAAACTATGTAAAAGACTATGCTGAAATAATATCAGATATTTTACAATGTGATGTAGAGATTGTTGATGAAGATATGGTTAGAATAGCTGGAACTGGACTATATAGCGAAAATATAAATGAACTTTGTAAAGGAACAGTTTATAAACATATATTTGATAGTAAAAAAAGTAGAATTTTAATTAATCCTAAAGAGGATGAACTTTGTAAAGAGTGTACTCACAAAAATGATTGTACAGAAACATTAGAAATGGCAGCTCCGATTTTTTATAAAGATAAAGTAATTGGAGTCATAGGGTTGATATGTTTTACTGAGGAAGATAAAAAGAGATTACTGAAAAATATGGAAACCCACCTAAAGTTTACAGAGAAAATAGCTGACTTTATTTCTGGAAAAGTTTTTGAAGTAGAAGAAGAGATAGAGAAAAAAGAGATTATGGGAATAATGAAGCAAATTATTAATAACTATGATAAGTGTGTATTAGTTATTGATAATGAAGGTAAAATTTTAGATGGTAATGAACAGGCATTAAAGGAATTGAAAATTGAAAGTGGTTTAAGTTTAGCTTATCAAAAAATTAATATTATTCCTAAGAATGAAGTTTTATTTGGAAAGGATATATTTTCAGCTGAGATAAATAAAGAAAAATATAATTTAATAGGAACTTTAATTCCAATAACAGGCTTCTCTAAAAGTGAATATAAGATATTTTTATTTGAAAACTTTAATTATGATAAAAGTAAAGAGAGTATAAAAAATAAATATGCCTCAAATAATATATTTTTGGAAGATATAATTAGTAATTCGGAAAAAATGATAAAGTTGAAAGAAAGGATAAAAAAAATATCTAAAACAAATTCAACAGTTTTAATAACAGGGGACAGTGGAACAGGAAAAGAATTAATAGCTAGAGCTATCCATAATTGTAGCGAAAGATCTAAACAACCTTTTATTGCTATAAATTGTGGAGCTATACCAGAAAATTTATTAGAAAGTGAACTTTTTGGTTATGTTAAAGGAGCTTTTAGTGGAGCAAGTAATGAGGGAAGAATAGGGAAATTTGAGTTAGCAAATAACGGGGTAATTTTTCTAGATGAAATTGGAGAGATGCCCCTTTTCTTACAGGTGAAGTTACTTAGAGTTTTACAGGATAGAAGTATTGTAAAGATTGGATCAAATAAATTGATAAATCTTAATATCAGAGTGATAGCTGCTACAAATAAAAATCTTCTAAAATTGGTTAAAGAAGGAAAATTTAGAGAAGATTTATATTATAGATTAAATGTTATTCCAGTAAAAGTTCCAGCATTAAGAGAAAGAAAGGATGATATTTTATTATTAGGTGAGTACTTAAATAATAAATATAGTAAAATTTTAGGAGTGAATAAGATAATCTTAGATGATGAGATAAAAAATATATTTTTAAAACATAATTGGCCAGGAAATGTAAGAGAACTAGAAAATTGTATAGAGTTTTTATCAAATATGGCTGACGAAAATGGAAATATTGATTCAGATACAAGGGAGTATTTAAAGAAGAATTTAAAGAGTAATAGTTATTATGAAGAGAAAAATATTATAAAAAGTGAAGAAGATACAGAGGAGATAATAACATTAGAAGAGAGTGAAAAGAGACTAGTAGAAAAGGCTTTAAAAATATATGGTTCAGATACAAATGGAAAAAATATTTGTGCTGAAAAATTAGGAATAGGAATAGCAACTTTATATAGAAAGATAGAAAAATATAAATTATAATTTTATCAAAATGATAGAAAAATTATCATAAAAAAATAACATCAAAAATTATAAAAAAATAGTGAATAAAAAAATGTTTAGAAAATAAAAAAAGTAAAAAATAAAATGTTCTAATATTTTTTGAAAAAATAAAAGTGCACTAAATATGCACGAGCTAAAGAAAAAATTACCTGAATAAAACAAGGTAATTTTTTTTATTTTTTGGCATAGTAATTGCTTAAATAAATAGAGTAAAGATATTTTATCAGGAGGGATAAATTTGATACTAAAAAATGGAAGAGTAATTACTCAAGATAAAGATAGACCATATATAGAAAATGGTGCAATAGTTATTAAAGGAAACAAAATAGTTGATGTTGATACTACTGAAAAGATTTTAGGAAAATATTCAAATGATGAGGTAGTAGATGTTGATGGGAAAGTTATAATGCCTGGATTTATAAATACACATCACCATATATATAGTGCTTTTGCAAGAGGAATGGCTTCATCAGGAAAACCAAATGAAAATTTCTTAGAAATATTAGAAAACTTATGGTGGAAAATAGATAAAAAATTAACGTTAGAGGATTTAAAATATAGTGCATATACTACATATATAGATTGTATAAAAAAGGGAGTAACAACAGTTTTTGATCACAATGCTAGTCCTTTTGCAATTACAGGTAGTTTAGAATCTATAGCGGATGCAGCTAAAGATTTAGGATTAAGAACATGTCTTTGTTATGAGGTATCTGATAGAGATGGTGAAGAGATAGCAAAGGAAGGAATAGCTGAAAATATTAACTTTATAAAAAAATATAATACAGATGAACAAAATATGATAAAGGGAATGTTTGGATTACATGCTTCTTTTACACTATCAGACGAAACTTTAGTAGCTTGTGATAGAGAATTAAAAGGATTAAATGCTGGGTACCATGTACATGTGGCAGAGGGAATAGATGATTTAGAACAATGTTTAGAAAAACATGGAAAAAGAGTAGTTGAAAGATTAAGAGATATGAATATCTTAGGGGATAAAACAATAGCTGTTCACTGTATTCATGTAACAGATGATGAATTAAATATTTTAAAAGATACAGATACTATGGTAGTTCATAATCCAGAGTCAAACATGGGAAATGCTGTAGGATGTCAGCCATTCCTAGAGTTACACAAAAAAGGAGTAACAATAGGATTGGGAACAGATGGATATACAAGTGATATGACAGAGTCTATGAAGGTTGCAAATATAATTCATAAACATGTGAAACAAAATCCTTCAGTAGCTTGGGGAGAAGTTCCTGTATCAATGTTTGAAAATAATAGAAAAATAGCTCAAAAATATTTTAGTGGGGATCTTGGAGTATTAAAATCAGGAGCATTAGCAGACGTTATAGTAGTAGATTATGATCCGCTTACTCCGATGAATGAGAATAATATAAATTCACATATTCTATTTGGCTTTACAGGAAAAGATGTAGTTACAACTATTATAGATGGAAAAGTAGTAATGAAAGATAGAGAGCTTGTAGGAATTAATGAAAGAGAGATATTCAAAACTTCAAGAGAAGTAGCAAAGAGATTATGGGATAGAATGTAATTATTTAGGAGGATATTATGAGTACAACTATCATGGAAACACCGAAAGTGGATAAGATATTAAAAATTGGTGATTTGATACTACTAGGGATACAACATATAGCAGCGATGTGTGCTGGAGCTATGGCAGTACCAATAATTTTGGGAAACTCTTTAGGACTACCACAACAGGAGATTAATCAGCTTGTTAGTGCATCATTTATGATGTCAGGTTTGGGAACTCTTATTCAAACGTTGGGAATTAAAAATTTCATAGGTTCAAGACTACCAATGATTGAAGGAGTTAGTTTTGCAGGAGTAGCAGCACTATCAGCAATAGGAATAACATATAGTACTACTGATCCAATGACAGGGTTACAAGTTATGTTTGGAGCTACACTTGTTTCTGGATTATTTTGTTTTTTAATGGCACCAATTTTTGGAAAGTTATTAAAATTTTTCCCACCATTAGTTTCAGGAGTTGTAGTTACTTCAATGGGATTATCACTTATACCAACAGCTATAAAATGGGCTGGAGGAGGAATTCCAGGTTCACCTAATTTTGGAAGTTTTCAAAATATAGCTTTAGCTTTAATAACATTAGTGATAATATTAGGAATTCAAAAAGTATCTAAAGGATTTTTAGGAAATATTGCCATATTAATAGGAATATTAGCTGGGACAGTAATTTCTATAGTAATGGGAATGGCAGATTTTTCAAATGCAAGTAATGTAGCTTTAGTGAATATAAATGTACCACTAAGATATGGAATAAAATTTGATATAACAGCAATATTATCATTATTTTTAGTACAACTAGTTATTATGACAGATGCTACTGGAAATCAGTTAAACCTTTCAAATATTTGTGGAGTAGATGAGAAAGATTCGAAAAGACTAGTAGCAGGGCTTAGAGGTCATGGGTTATCTTCAATGTTAGCAGGTATTTTTAATACATTTCCACACTCTCTATTTGGTCAAAATGTAGGAATAGCTGCAATAACAGGAGTTGAAAGTCGTTTTGTAGGAACAGCTGCTGGAGTTATATTATTACTAATAAGCTTTTTCCCAAAACTAACTACTCTATTTGCTTCAATACCATCACCTGTTTTGGGAGGAGCTGGAATAGTTATGTTTGGTATAGTTGCTGCTAATGGAATTAGAAGATTAGGAGAAGTAAACTATGTAGGAAATAAAAATCTTATGATTGTTGCTGCTAGTATAGGAATGGCTTTAATTCCAATTGCAGTTCCAGAGATATTTAAACATTTTCCAGCTTGGGCAAAGATACTTTTCCAAAGTGCTGTTACACTTGGATGTTTAACAGTGTTGATACTTAACATAATATTTAATGAACATGGTAAAAAGAGTAAAAAATAAAGATAAAGGATAAAATTAAAATACTTTAAAGGGATTAACAGGAGGAAAAAATGAGAGATATAATGGTACCTATGTCTTTTGAAAAACTAATAAGACAATGTTTGGAAGAATACCAAAATAAAAAATCGTTATTTGACGTAAAGGCAATAGTAAAGGCTGACGAAACAAAATCTATGGATTTTTGTGAAAGAGGATTAGAGAGTCCTTTAGGAGTTGCAGCAGGACCTCATACACAATTAGCTCAAAATATAGTAGCTTGTTATGCTGGAGGAGCTAGATTTATAGAATTAAAAACAGTTCAACGTATGTTTGGAGAAGAATTAGGAATTCAAAAACCTTGTATTCGTGCTAATGACGAAGGATATAACGTAGAGTGGTCATCAGAGTTACATGCGTTAGAAGCTATGAATGAATATATCAGAGCATGGTTTGCTACTAAAATAGTTGCTAAAGAGTTTGGATTAGGAAATCCAGATGCTTTCCAATTTAATATGAGCGTTGGATATGACTTAGCTGGAATAAAAACAGAAGCAGTAGATGGATTCTTAAATGGATTAAATGATGCTTCAAATACAAAAGTATTCCAAGATTGTAAAAAATATTTACTAGACAATTTACACCTGTTTAAAAATGTAGATGCAGAGTTTATTAATTCAATATCTTCTCATGTTTGTAATACAGTAACACTATCAACTATGCATGGATGTCCAGCAGATGAGATAGAAAAAATAGCAGCTTACTTAATAGAGGAGAAAGGATTTAATACATTTATTAAATGTAATCCAACTCTTTTAGGATATGATTATGTAAGAAAAATGATGGATGATATGGGATATGATTATCTATCAATAGATAAACACCAATTTGAAATAGATTTAAAATTTGATCAAGCAGTAAAAATGATAAATAACCTAATAGCTCTAGCAAAAACAAAAGGTATAAAATTTGGAGTTAAATTATGTAATACTATGCCAGTAGATATAAAACATAAAGAATTACCAGGAAATACAATGTATATGTCAGGAAAAAGCTTATATCCACTAGCAATATCTTTAGCTAAAATATTAGGAGAAGCTATTGGTGAGGAATTAGAAATCTCTTTCTCTGGAGGAGCGGATAAGAACAACATTGATGAAATATTTGAGGCTGGAATATATCCAATAACTGTATGTACAACACTATTACAACCAATGGGATATGAAAAATTAGCTAAATTATATGAGCAATTACATGCTATAGAATATCCAGCTACTAGAAAATTAAATCTTGCTAAGATAAATGAATTAGTAGAAAAAGTTAGAACTGATAAAAACTACTGTAAATCAGAAGCTCAAAGAAAGAAAACAGATGAGCATGTAAGCTATGAAGGAGTATCTGAAAAGGATAACTTAAAATGTAAAGTACTATGCCAAACATGTATAAGAGTATGTCCTAACAGAGCAAACACATATATAGAATCATCAGAAGGAAAAATAATACTTCATATAGACGATTCTTGTAATGAGTGTGGAAACTGTCAATATCTATGTATTCAACCATGTTTACCATACAGAGATAGACTTACTTATTTCTCATCTAAAAAGATGATGGAAGAGAGTGAAAATAAAGGAGTTTCTATCCAAGGAGATAAGTATCTAGTACGTCTTGAAAAAGAGATAGTAGAGTGCAGTTATGATGAACTTTCTGATTTTATGAAATCAGTAGTAGATTCAATTAAGAAAACACATTCATATTTAATTTAATAGATATCCTAAGGAGTAGAGTGAGATGGAATTACTTTTGAAGAATGCAAATATTGTTACAGATAAAGATACATATATGAGTGATATTTATATAAAAGACGGGATTATAGTTAATATAGATAAAGAGCTGAATATACCGAATATAAAAACTGTTGATATAGGGGGAAAATATTTAGTTCCAGGGGGAATAGACGTACATACTCATTTTGATATAGATGTAGGAATAGCAAGATCGGCAGATAATTTTTATACAGGAACATTAGCTGCTGCTTGTGGGGGAACAACTACAATAGTGGATCATATGGGGTTTGGTCCAAAAGGTTGTAACCTACATCATCAATTGAATCTTTATTATGATTTAGCAAAGGATTCTGTAATAGATTATAGCTTTCATGGGGTAATTCAACATATAGATGAAGATATATTAAAAGAAATTGATGAAATGATAAAAGATGGAATACCTTCATTTAAAGGTTACATGACTTATGGATATAAATTATCTGATATGGAAATGTTAAAACTTTCAGAGAAGTTAGGAAAATTAGGTGGACTACTTACAGTCCACCCTGAAAATAATGATATGGTAGAGTTTTTAAGAGCAAAACTTGCTAGTGAAGGAAAATTAGCTCCAATTTATCATGCTAAAAGTAGACCTGATAAGTGTGAAGGAGAAGCGGTTAATAGAATGATAGATTTGACTGCTCAAACTAACTGTCCACTTTATATAGTTCATCTTTCATCTAATGAAGCTTTAGAACATATAAAAAGAGCTAAGGATAGAGGACAGGAAGTGTATTCAGAAACTTGTCCACAATACTTAGTATTAGATGAAGAGAAATATAGAGAAGAGGATGGAGTAAAATATATATGTAGTCCACCAATAAGAGAAAAAAGTAATCAGGAGAAATTGTGGGAAGGTATACAGCAAGGATATATTCAAACAATAGCAACTGATCACTGTTCTTTTAACTATAAAATGAAAAAAGAGATGGGAGCAACTGACTTTAGAAAATGTCCAAATGGCTTACCAGGGGTAGAGACAAGAATGCCTATAATATTTTCTGAAGGGGTATCGAAGGGAAGAATATCAGTTAATAAGTTTGTTGAATTAACAAGTACAAACCCAGCTAAACTATTTGGAATGTATCCTAAAAAAGGAAGTATTCAGATAGGAGCAGATGCTGATTTAGTAGTTATAGATCCAAACTTAATAAAAAAGATAACTGTAGATGATTTACATGAAAATGTAGATTATACATCTTTTGAAGGAATAGAAGTAAAAGGATATCCAGTAATGACAATATCTAGAGGGGAGATAATTGTTGAAAACAATAAATTTACTGGAGAAAAGGGAAGAGGAAAATTTATAAAAAGAGAAGCTTTTAAGTTTTAAAATTGGAGGAAATTATGAGCGAGAAGTTCAGTTTTGTAGTAAATGGAAAGACAATAGTTACAACAGAAGACGTAAATTTATTGGATTTTTTAAGAGATGATTTAGGACTTATATCTGTTAAAGATGGTTGTAAAGAGGGAGCATGTGGAACTTGTACTATTCTTGTAGATGGAAAAGCTATGAAATCTTGTATATTTACAACTAAAAAAGTAGCTGGAAAAGAGATTACAACAATAGAGGGATTTACAGCTAGAGAGAAAGAAGTTTTTGCTTATGCATTTACTGAATGTGGAGCTGTACAATGTGGATTCTGTATACCAGGAATGGTAGTTGCGGCAAAAGCACTTTTCATGAGAACATTAGACCCTACAAGCGATGAAGTAAAAAAAGCTTTAGTAGGAAATATTTGTAGATGTACTGGATATGTAAAAATAGAAGAAGCTATAATGTTAGCAGCTAAATTATTTAGAGAAAATGCACCTGTTCCTCATAGAGAGTGTAAAGGATTAGTAGGAACAAGCGTACATAGAGTAGATGCTGAGGCAAAAACTTTAGGAACTGCTAAATATGCAGAAGATTACGTAGTAGAAGGAATGTACTATGGAAGTGCTATAAGAACAAAATATCCAAGAGCTAAAGTTTTATCAATAGATTATTCTGAAGCTTTAAAATTAGATGGAGTACTAGGAGTACTAACAGCTGATGATGTAACTGGAAAGAATAATATAGGACACTTAGAGTTCATCTCTGATTGGGACGGATTTATACCAGTTGGTGGAATAACAAGATATATAGGAGATGCAGTAGCATTAGTAGTAGCTAAAGATAAAAAGACTTTAGCAGAAGCTAAAAAGTTAGTAAAAGTAGAGTTTGAAGAGTTACCTGGACTATTTACTGTTGAAGAAGCAATGGCAGATGGAGCTCCATTAATTCACAATAAACCAAATAATATTCTAGTAAGAGAACTATTAAAAAGAGGAAACTCTGAAGAAGCTATAAAAAATTCAAAATATGTAGTAACAAATACTTACTATACTCCAGCAACTGAGCATGCTTACCTTGAGCCAGAGTGTGCATTAGCTATACCAACAGAAGATGGAGTACAACTATATACATCTAGCCAATCAGTATTTGATGAGCAAAGAGAAGTTGCAAGATTTTTAGGAATTGATAAAGAAAAAGTAAGAGTTACTGCAGCTTATGTAGGAGGAGGTTTTGGTGGTAAAGAGGATATGACTGTTCAACACCATGCTGCTCTTGCTGCTTATGTATTTAAAAAACCAGTACAAGTATTATTAACAAGACAAGAAAGTATAAATATAAGTACAAAAAGACACGCTATGAAAATAGAGATGACAACAGCTTGTGATGAAAATGGAAAACTTACAGCAATGAAGGCTAAAATCCTTTCAGATACAGGAGCTTATGCATCACTAGGAGGACCAGTATTACAAAGAGCATGTACACATGCAGCTGGACCATACAACTATCAAAATATAGATATTGAAGGAATAGCAGTATATACAAATAATACACCTGGAGGAGCGTTCAGAGGATTTGGAGTTACTCAATCAGCTTTTGCAATAGAAGCAAACATAAACCAATTAGCAGAGATGGTAGGAATATCTCCATGGGAAATTAGATATAGAAATGCAATTAGACCGGGACAAGTACTACCAAACGGACAAATTGCAGATGAGGGAACAGCTTTAGTAGAAACATTAGAGGCAGTAAAAGATGTTTATGAAAACAATAAGATAGCAGGAATAGCTTGTGCTATGAAAAATGCCGGTATAGGAGTTGGATTACCAGATATAGGAAGATGTAGATTAACTATCATCAATGGAGAGGTAAGAGTAAGAACTTCAGCTGCTTGTATAGGTCAAGGTGTGGCTACTGTATGTAAACAAATGGTTTGTGAAACTACTGGAGTAGATGCTAAATTAGTAGTAGTAGAAGGACCAGACACACATGTAACTCCTAACTCTGGTACTACAACAGCATCAAGACAAACAGTATTTACAGGAGAAGCTACAAGACAAGCTGCACTAGCACTTAAGAAAGAGTTAGAAACAAAAACATTAGCAGAATTAGAAGGTTGGGACCACTATGCAGAGTACTCTGGAATAACAGATAAAATGGGTTCTGATAAGCCAAATCCTGTAAGCCACGTAGCTTATGGATATGCAACTCAAGTAGTTGTATTAGATGAAAGTGGAAAAGTTACAAAAGTAGCTGCTGCTCATGATGTTGGAAGAGCAATAAATCCAAAGGCATTAGAGGGACAAATTGAAGGTGGAGTTGTAATGGGACTAGGATTTGCATTAACAGAAGTTATGCCAATAGTAAAAGGTATACCACAAGTTAAGTTTGGAACTTTAGGACTATTTAGAGCAACAAATGTACCTGAAATAGAAACAACAATCGTTGAGAAAAATAAAGTAGAATTAGCATATGGAGCTAAAGGAGTTGGAGAGATAACAGTTATTCCTACAGCACCAGCAGCACAAAATGCTTATTATAAATATGATGGAGTATTCAGAACTTCATTACCATTAGAAAAAACAGCGTATAAAAAATAAAAAATTAAAAGGAGATAATAGAATGAATAAAGTAATTTACACAGAAAAAGCACCAGCAGCATTAGGACCATACTCACAAGCTATAGAAGCTAATGGAATGTTATTTGTGTCAGGACAAATTCCGTTTGTACCAGAAACAATGACATTAGTATCAGATGATGTAAAAGCTCAAACAAGACAATCATTAGAAAATGTAAAAGCGATAGTAGAAGCAGCAGGATACTCAATGAAAAATATAGTAAAAGCAGGAGTATTTATAAAAGATATGAATGATTTTGCAGCAATAAACGAAGTATACAATGAGTATTTAGGGGATGTAAAACCAGCAAGAGCTTGTGTAGAAGTAGCAAGA